>CALDZS010000229.1 GCA_937944065.1 uncultured Amylibacter sp.
TGAACTACGACTTGCTCTCGGGTGCGCTGGCACAGCCTCTCTACGACTGCATAGCTCGACACCCGCAACACCCGCAGGTCCTCCGCTAACCACCCCATTCCAGTGGCCTAACCGAGGCATCTAGCGCCCACCAGCGCGGCACATCGGGGCGCTCTAGTAGGGGTAACTCGACTGGGGGCAGTGGGTGGGGCTGGTGTGCGCAACGCGAGGGGGCGGTGTGGTTGCACCGTATCGTCTAACCGTTGTGTGGAGTGTTTGGCTGGGTCGGTAGGATTCGAACCTACACTCTACGCTACCAAAAAGCGGTGCATTACCATTATGCTACGACCCAACTCTGCGCCCGTATTTAATCACCCAAGGCCTACCCTGCAAGTCCTAAATGACGGGTTTGATCAGACTTGTTCAAGACGCACTTTCCCCGTATCCAACCCCTTATGAAAAAGGTTGATACCCTGATACTTGGCGCGGGCGCCGCTGGTTTGATGTGCGCGATTGAGGTTGCACGCCGTGGACGGCGGGTCTTGATCATTGATCACGCCCGCAAGGCTGGCGAAAAGATTCGCATTTCAGGCGGCGGTAGATGCAACTTTACAAATTTGGATATTCAACCTGATCGGTTCTTGTCGCAAAATCCGCGTTTCGCGCTGTCGGCGTTGAAACGTTATACTCAATGGGATTTCATTGATCGGGTCGCGACGGCTGGAATTGCCTATCATGAAAAGACATTGGGACAGTTGTTTTGCGACGGATCATCGCAACAGATCATTGATATGCTGCTTGATGATTTGGCTGCTGCGGGCGGCGAAATTGCATTGAATTGTTCAATCGAAAACGTTTCCAAAGATGGCAATTTTATAGCGGATCTGTCCATTGGGCAAGTGCGCGCCGACAGCCTTGTCGTTGCCACTGGTGGGAAATCCATTCCTAAAATGGGTGCCACGGGGATTGGCTATAAATTGGCACAACAGTTCGGTTTGACCCTGACTGAAACACGCCCAGCGTTGGTTCCACTAACTTTTGCGCACCAAGTTTTGGCGGAAACCGCACCGTTGGCAGGCAGTTCAGTTTTCGCGCGCGTGTCGTGCAACAATGCCAGCTTTGACGAAGGGTTCTTGTTTACCCACCGCGGCCTGTCTGGGCCATCTATCCTGCAAATTTCATCCTATTGGCGCGACGGGGATAAACTGGATGTTGATCTACATCCATCGGCTGACTTGGTTGCCGCGTTGAAGGCCCGCCGAGATACGCGCGGGCGCGTTGGCTTGCAAGCCAGCTTGACAGAGTTTTTGCCCAAGTCGCTGGCAGGGTT
Source organism: uncultured Amylibacter sp. (assembly GCA_937944065.1). Taxonomy (GTDB): domain Bacteria; phylum Pseudomonadota; class Alphaproteobacteria; order Rhodobacterales; family Rhodobacteraceae; genus Amylibacter. The sequence continues at coordinate 1,310 of CALDZS010000229.1, forward strand.
GATCGTTGCCAACTCTGGACTGTCGGGGAACTTGGCCGATCAATCTGATGCGAAACTATCTGCGCTGGGCGCGCTTATTCACAACTGGCAAGTAAGCCCTGTTGGATCAGAGGGATACCGCAAGGCCGAAGTCACCTTGGGCGGTGTCGATACCGACATGTTAGATGCCAGAACGATGCAGGCAAAATCGGTTGACGGGCTATATTTCATAGGCGAGGTCGTTGATGTGACGGGTTGGCTTGGCGGATATAACTTCCAATGGGCATGGTCATCGGGCTGGGCCGCGGGCCAAGTCGCCTAGATCATTTGATCGTACGCGCCGACATCTGGTTCGGTTCGCACAACCGCGTCTATGTCTTTGAAGATGGCGCGCATTTCGGCTTCGCTTTCGGGGCTTTCGCAGACTACAACCAAATTTGGTGTGTTGGAAGATGCGCGCACCAGACCCCATGCACCATTGTCCAAAATCACGCGCGCGCCATTGACTGTAACCACCTCTTTGATGGCGCGACCAGCAATCTTGCGACCTGCTTTGTGATCGGCGACCAATTTATTCACCAATCGGTTTAAAACTGCATATTTTTTGTCATCATCGCAATAAGGTGCCATGGTCGGCGTTGCGTATGTGGTGGGCAGCGCCTTGCGCAGATCGGACATCGACATGGCAGGATTGCGATCCAGCAATTTGCAAATCTCGACAGCGACACGCATGCCGCAATCATATCCTCGTCCGATGGGTTCGGCCAAGAAGTAATGGCCAGACTTTTCGAACCCTGCCAACGCGCCTTTTTCTTTGATGCGACGCTTCATATGGCTGTGACCAGTTTTCCAATAATCCGCCTTGGCACCATATTTTAATAGTTCTGGATCAGAAGCGAACAAACCTGTGGATTTAACATCCGCCACAAAGATCGAGTTCGGGTAAATTTTTGAAAGATCGCGTGCCATTATCACGCCAACCTTATCTGCAAAAATCTCGACACCTTCATCATCGACCACGCCACAGCGATCCCCGTCTCCGTCAAAGCCAAGGGCAAGGTCTGCCCCTGATGCGGTGACTGACGCAGACATGTCGTGCAACATCTCCATCGCTTCTGGGTTTGGGTTATAGTTGGGAAATTCATAATCTAGGGCCGTGTGTGACGGAACAACCTCGACCCCGATGCGTTCCAAAACCGCAGGTGCAAAGGCCGAAGACGTGCCGTTTCCCGTGGCGCAAACGATCTTTAGCTTGCGGGTCATTTTGAAGTCACCACATAAGTCGTCGATATAGGCCTGTTGCACGCCATCGACAAATTCATATTTTCCACCATCGCGGGCTACTGTCTTACCACCGAGCACGATGTCGCGCAATTCGTTCATTTCGTGCGGGCCGTGGGTCAGGGGGCGTTCAAACCCCATCTTGACGCCTGTCCATCCGTTAGGATTGTGGCTAGCCGTGACCATGGCCACGGCGGGTGCATCAAGGTGGAACTGACTGAAATACGCCATGGGTGATAGGGCAGGGCCAATATCTTTGACATGAACGCCTGCGCGCATCAGGCCAAGCATCAACGCGTTCTTAATGGTTAATGAATAACTGCGATAATCATTACCAACCGCGATCACAGGTGCAATGCCGTTCATATGCATTTGGGTGCCCAGTCCCATCCCAAGGGCGGTGATACCAGGCAAATTAACATCGTCAGGGTATTTCCAACGCGCGTCATATTCGCGAAACCCAGTTGGATTTATCATTGGATCGCGCAGGAACTCCCACGTATTCGGGGTGACCGTTGCGTTTGGCTTTACCATAGAATTATCCACCTGCCGTTAGCATGATTGATCGTACGTCATACGCGACCCACCCGATCCAAGTTAGCGTCAAGCATTTGACAAGTCGATCAATTGGCGACCTGTTCGCGTAAAATTGAAGCAGTGAGAGATACCATCAGATACAACCCCAAAAAGACCAATAAGGCGAGCAGCGAGTTTTCGAACTTCTTGGGATAGCTGGGTGAATCTGGCATTACGGGTGCTGTCGACAATTCCAAATAACGTGACTGCCGTGACGCATCCATCGCAGCGGATTCTTTATTGCTAAGCGAAGTGGCCAACATAGTTTGACGCAGTTCTAGATACCGTTGTGCCATGCTCAGCTTGGCTGTGGTTTGCGCAGCCGATGCCGATCCATCAACGCCAGTTAGTTCATTTTCCAATTCGTCGATGATCTTGTTAAGTTCGCCAATCGCAGCTTTCTGGGCGTCCACTTTTGTCTTGTTCGGACGCGAGTTGTTTTCCAATTGTGCCAACGCCAAGCGGCGGGAGATCAGATCTGTGCGTAGCGTGGCAATTTCGGCGGTCAATTGTTGGACTATCAATTCGCCACTGACCGTGCCGCTTTCTTCTTGGATGGCTAGCACGCGATCTTGTGCCTCTTGGAACAAGCGTTCCTGTTCTTGGTAGCTTTCGTTCGCACTGCTCATTGCGTCATCGCGCGCGCGCTTTGTCAGCTGGTCAACTTGGCGTTCTGCATACCCAATAAGGGCGTTTGAGAATGTCAAAGATGCCTCTGGCGTTGGTGCGATAACTTCCATTTTGATCACGCCTTCAGTAGGGTCATACCCAACTTTCACGCGTTTTTTGAAAATTTTGTACGCGGCTTCGTTCGTTGCGTCAGGTTCTAATCGTTGTAATGGATCCAGATTTTCATCCTCGAATACCGCGCGGAATCCATGATCGGTGTTTAAATCTTGCAACGCAGCACGCGATGTCAAAAACCCCTGAACGGCAATAGAATCCGTGTTGTTGGCAAACGAGGTTCCTGACAACAGACCACCCGCAGCTGCGGAAGAGCCTTCGGATTTTTGAATAACGAAGTCGCTGAATGTCGAATACATTGGCGAGGCAACCGCGAAAAAATAATAAAACGCAATCGCTGTAGGCAGGCCAACAAAGATCATTAGTTTTGCAAAAACCTGCAGCAAGCGTCTGCGACGACGCTTGGTCAAGTCTGCTTGGATACGTTGGATTTCCTTCAATCGGTCGGCGTCACTGATACCCGCGGGGGCGGCAGGCGCACCAATCGTCATTGTTTGTGCCGTTGCTGGTAGCTGTATTTGTTGTAGCCCAGTCGCAGCAGGTGCCGCAGCGGCGTCTGCTGCCGGCTGGCCAGCTTGGCCTTGCTTTGCGGCAGGGTTAATGACGCCAGCGTTCGTGAATGGATCGATGCCCTGTTTGCGCAAAATACGAACCGCGTCCAAATCCGAGGTGCTTTCGATTCCGTGTTTTTGTGCCAGTTTGCGCGCCATGCGCAGTTGCTGACCCGTTAGATTTTCCTTTTTAATCAGGTCAATCTCGTCGCGAACAGATAGCTTCGGCTTTGCTTTTGAATCTGGTGTGTCTGACATGGTATTAATCTATCTATCTGTGTTAGCCGGGTTGCGTAAACGACAGCCCTGTATCGTTCTGTAACGCATAATTGTAAACGCTTTGTGCTTCTGCCAGCGTATCGAACATCAAAAGCTTGCCGTCGCGCAAGACTGCGGCGGATCGGCAGAACTTTTGGATCACTTCTGGATCGTGCGAGACAATGACGACTGTTCCGTTGTTCAGGCGCTCTGCCAAAACCGATCCGGCTTTTTCGTTAAAACGCGGATCAGTGGTGTTGGGCATGCCTTCGTCGATCAAATAGATGTCGAATTCCAGTGATAACAACAAGGCGAGTGAAAACCGTTGTCGCATCCCTTGGGAATATGTGGCCAATGGCATGTCAAAATATTCTTCTAAATCGCAAATGTACCGACAAAAAGCCTCGATATAGTCTGGATCCAGTCCATAGAGGCGCGCGATATATCTGCAATTTTCAACAGCCGTGTGTTTTTGAATGATGCCGCCCATAAATCCCAATGGGAAAGAGATGCGCGAAGATCTGACCACTTCGCCTTCGTCAGGCTTTTCTAGGCCGCACATCATGTTGATCAATGTGGTTTTGCCAGTGCCGTTTGGTGCCAATATCCCAATTGATTTTCCTAAATCGACACGAAACGAGGCTTGGTCCAGGATCACTTTGCGTTGTGTTCCTGTCCAAAAGGACTTGCTGACGTTTTTGAACTCTATCATCAGGCTCTCTGTTTCGCGGCGTTTAGCGGTCGCAATTGTCTACTATATCTCAAATAATAGTTAATGGTTAATTCTCAAGGTTTCCTAGCCTTTCTCGCGACAAATTGTAAGGCGTGTTATATTTAGCAATGCAACCGTAACTCAAAGGTTATTTTATCCATATGTTTGAAACGGTTTCATCGATTTCGACTTTAATGATCTGAATAAAACGACTAACCTTGCCTCAGGAGGATTCACCCATGCGCTCGCTGCTGACTGTTTTGGCACTTTTTGCTTTATGGCTGCTGATGTCAGGGATTTACAAGCCCTTGATCGTTGCGTTGGGGTTGATCAGTGCAATTGTTTGCGTTTGGGTCGTGCGCCGCATGGATGATGCCGCAGATTCCGAACGCTTGGTGGTGAATATCAAGCCAGTTGAAATGATCAAATATCTTGGTTGGTTGATGGTTGAAATTGCCAAAGCTAACTGGGCAGTGACAAAGGTCATATTGTCACCGAAAATGCAGATGAATTCGAAACTGTTCCGGGTTCAACACACTCAGAAGACTGATCTGGGACAAGCTATCTTTGCCAATTCCATTACGTTAACGCCTGGGACAGTGTCAGTCGAAGTCGAACGCGACCATTTCTTGGTTCATGCGCTGTGCTACACCGATGGTGATACGGCCGCGATTGCGGACATGGACGCGCGCGTAACCAAGACAGAGGCGGCGTAACTTTATGTTCATTTTCGCAGTCGCCGCATTATTTGTGGCCATGACCCTTGTTTTGATCCGCTTGTTTGCTGGCCCCACGGTTTATGACCGCGTGTTGGCCGCCAACTCGTTCGGAACGCACACCGTGCTGTTCATCGGCGCCCTAGGGTTTCTGAATGGGCGACCAGACTTTATGGACGTGGCGATGATTTACGCACTGGTAAACTTCATCAGCACAATCGCAGTCTTGAAATTCTTTCGCTATCGATCTTTGGGCGATGCTGGTTTAATCAAGTCTGCCAAAAAAACCGCACAACCTAAACCGTCCAATAAGTCCGGAAAGAAGGCTCAATTATGAGCGTGATCATCGAAATTCTCAGCTGGATATTGATCCTCTCTGGTGGCGCCTTTGCAATTATCGGCGCGCTGGGCAGTTTGCGATTTCCTGATTTTTGGTCGCGGCTGCACGCGGCGTCTGTCACCGACAGTGCGGGTATGATTTTGTTGCTAGCGGGTCTATGCCTGCAATCTGGATTCACTCTGATCACGGTTAAGCTGATCTTGATCGGTGTGTTCTTGTTCATCACTGGGCCAACGTCTACGCACGCCGTGGCGAATGCTGCACTGGTTTCAAAGATCTTTGCCAACCCTAAGGCCGCTAAAGGGTCTGCAAAAAAGGGTGACACGTGATGGAAATATCGTTCCCAGTATTTATAGAAACAAGCATCAATATTATCCTGTTTGCGATGTTGGTGGCGACCGCGTTTGCCATCACCCGCATCGACAGGCTATTTGCAGTCGTGATGTTGTCGGGTGTGTTTTCGATGTTGTCAGCATTGCTGTTCGTCACACTTGACGCCGTTGACGTTGCCATCACCGAAGCGGCAGTTGGAGCAGGGGTTTCAACCGTCCTAATGCTCAGCACTATTGCCCTGACGGAACGTTCTGAACAAAAAAGTCACCGACCAGAGTTAATTCCATTGCTGGTTTGTTTCGTCACAGGCGCCGCCTTGATCTATGGCACATTGGATTTCCCCAATTTCGGCGATCCCAGCGCACCCGCGCATGCGCATGTTGGCGGTGATTACCTTGTGCGCAGCATCAAGGAAATTGACGTGCCGAATGTCGTCACCTCTATCCTCGCCAGTTATCGTGGGTTTGATACGCTGGGCGAAGTCGCCGTGGTATTTACCGCAGGAATTGGTGTGCTGATGTTGATCAGTGGCCTTGGGCGCCGCCGCTCTGACGAAGACGCCGCCTTGGTAGAAGAAACCATCGAGAACCAAGGCATAGAGGAAGACGCGTAATGCATTATCACCATCTTATTCTGCGCGTCATTACAAAGCTGTTGGTCGGCACGATTATGCTGTTCGCGTTTTATGTTCAATTCCACGGTGATTTTTCACCTGGTGGTGGCTTTCAGGCCGGTGTGATTATGGCCGCAGCTTTCATCTTATACGGCATCGTCTTTGGCCTGTACGCAGTACAAGTCGTGTTCCCACCTTGGCTGGTTCACAAAGTCATGGCTCTTGGTGTTCTGATTTACGCTGGTGTTGGCGTTTATTCAATGATGCTTGGGTACGCGTTCCTAGACTATAACGCCTTTGATCCAGGGCATCCCAGCCATGGTCAGCATAACGGTATTCTGGTGATCGAGTTTGGTGTTGGTGTAACCGTGACTGGGGTTATGATTGCAATTTATTACGCGTTTGCTGGTCGCTTCCCGCAAATTTCTGACGAGGACTGGTAGATGCTGGATTTTATTGCGGGCCATGCCAACTATTGGCTGTTTATCGTCTTGATGATGACGGGGCTGTACATCGTTGTTGCCAAAGGTAATTTGGTAAAGAAAATTGTCGGGCTGAACATCTTTCAAACCGCTGTGTTCATGCTGTATATTTCCAGCGCCAAAGTAGCAGGTGGTACCGCGCCTATTTTTCCGACTGACAGCAAGGGTTATATCAAGACGGATGGGATCGATCAGATCATCTATTCCAATCCCTTGCCGCATGTTCTGATCTTGACAGCGATTGTGGTTGGCGTCGCAACAACAGCGCTTGGATTGGCCTTGACCGTGCGCATCCGCGAAGAATTCGGAACCATCGAAGAAGAAAACCTTGTGGAAATTGAACAGAGCCTGACGCGTGCTGATAACAAAGCACATGGCGAAGCGATGGGGGGCATGGCGTAATGGCTGGCGCCGTCGAAGTCCAACACACAGCCCTGACACTGACCGATCATCTGCCAGTTTTGCAGGTCGCGATCCCGTTCCTGGCGGCACCGCTAATTGTGCTGGTCGGCAATCGCACATTTGCATGGGTGTTGTCGTTCGTCGCATCCGCATTGGCTTTGGTCATTTCATTCCTTCTATTAATGGCTGTCTATGATGGCGGCTACATCAGCTATGCACTTGGCGGGTGGGAGCCGCCGTGGGGGATCGAATATCGCGTCGATGCCGCCAACGCTCTGATCTTGTTTCTGATCAGCGCCATTGGCACCGTGGTTCTTCCCTTCGCCTATCCCTCCGTTAAGGCAGAACTAAAAACAACCAGCCATACCCTATTCTATGCCTGCTATATGCTGTGCTTCACAGGGCTTTTGGGTGTCGTGGTGACCGGCGATGCATTCAACGTATTTGTGTTTCTAGAGATTTCGTCGTTGTCCACCTACGTCCTTATCGCAGTCGGTGCAGAGCGGGACAAACGCGCGCTAACGGCCGCCTATGATTATCTGATTATGGGTACCATCGGTGCGACCTTTTTTGTCATCGGCATCGGGTTTCTGTACATCGCTACAGGCACGCTGAATATGGCCGATATGTCGGATCGCATTGCGGACCAAGGCAGTAACCGTGCTGTGCGCGCAGGCTTTGCGTTCATCATCGTCGGCATGGGTCTAAAAGTGGCGATGTATCCGCTGCATCTTTGGCTGCCAAAAGCGTATACATTCGCACCATCAGCGGTCACAATATTCTTATCAGCGACCGCCACAAAGGCCGCGATCTATGTGCTTTTGCGGTTCATGTTCACTGTCTACAAGCCAGAGTTTGTGTTTGAAACAAACACATCACTGCTGGTGTTTATGCCGCTTGCCGTCATCGCGATGTTCTCGGCCTCTTTCGTCGCCGCATTCCAAGTAAATTTCAAACGTATGCTGGCCTATTCATCTGTCGCCCAAGTTGGTTACATGTTGCTGGGTATCGCATTGCTGAACCAAACTGGCCTGACGGCGACGATGGTGCACATGTTTAACCACGGCATCACCAAGGCGTTGTTGTTCATGGGCGCAGGCGCGATGTTCTATTACACTGGCAGTGCGTTTTATGACAAGCTGGGTGGCTTGGGTCGCAAAATGCCGATCACGGGGGCCTGTATTTTGATCGGTGGTCTGTCATTGATCGGGGTTCCGGGCACCGCTGGTTTCGTATCCAAATGGATTTTGGTACAAGCTGCCTTTGAAAACGGTTGGTGGCCAGTTGCCATCGCAATCGTTTTGTCTTCTTTATTGGCGGTTGTTTACGTTTGGCGCGCGGTCGAGGTTTTGTACCTTACTCCGCCTGCAAAAAACAGCACCGCGAAAGAAGCACCGTTGATGATGCTGATCCCGATGATCATTCTGGCAGGGTCTTGCGTCTATTTCGGCATCTTCACCGATTTGCCATTGGGCGCGTCTGAAACGGCCGCCAACGTTCTGATGAACGGAACGAACGGAGAGCTGTTGCGATGATCGATACATTCTCTGCCATTTACCTATCCATGCTGTTGCCTTTGTTGGCGATGGTTGGAAACTTGATTTTCGCTGATCGCGCCAATCTGCGCGATGGATTCACTTTTGCCTGTGCTGTCGCCACCTTTGGTGCTGTGCTGATCGTTCTTGCCAACGAAGGTAGCGCGATCACGCAAGAAGTATCCTTGGTCGAGGTTTTTCCAGGCGTTGATATAGCCTTCAATGTTGAACCACTTGGGTTGATGTTCGCCCTGATCGCGTCTGGCTTGTGGATCCTGACCCACATTTACGGCATCGGTTATATGCGCGGTAATAATGAGGATCATCACGCCCGTTTCTTTGCTTACTTCTGTATCGCCATTTCCTCCGTCATGGGCATCGCGTTCGCATCGAACATGTTCACGCTGTTCTTGTTCTATGAAATCCTAACAATCTCGACCTATCCCTTGGTTGCCCACAAAGGTAACAAAGACAGCGTCGATGGCGCGCGTGTCTATTTGGGCATCCTGATCGGTACATCTATCGCGTTACAACTGACAGCGATCATCTGGACCTATGCGCTAACCGGCACGCTTGATTTCACCGAAGGTGGGATAATGGAGGGCAAGGTTGCCGGATGGCTCGCCCCGATCTTGTTGGCATTGTATGCATTTGGCATCGGTAAGGCGGCCTTGATGCCGTTCCACAAATGGTTACCTGCCGCGATGGTGGCACCCACGCCCGTATCAGCGCTGCTGCACGCCGTGGCGGTTGTGAAGGCAGGTGTGTTCACCATGCTTAAGGTTGGTGTCTACATTTTCGGCATTGATTACTTGGCGCAAACAGGCGCGTCAGAATGGTTGATGTGGCTGGCCGCCTATTCGATTATCGCAGCGTCAGTGATTGCGATGATGCAACAAAACTTGAAGCGTCGCTTGGCCTATTCAACCGTCAGCCAACTGTCCTACATCACTCTTGGAATGGCACTGGCCACATCCATGGGCGCACTGGGCGGCGGGATGCACATCGCCATGCACGCCATGGGCAAGATCACTTTATTCATGTGCGCAGGTGCGATCTATGTCAAATATCACAAGACAGAGATTTACCAGCTTAAAGGTTTGGGTCGCGCAATGCCGATCACCTTTGCCGCATTCTTCGTTGGATCATTGTCAATTATCGGATTGCCACCATTGGGTGGATCATGGTCGAAATTCCTGTTGATGATGGGTGCTGCGGACACGGGTCACGTGGTCATTATCGGCGTGCTAATGTTGTCGTCATTGTTAAACGTCGCTTATCTGTTACCCATCGTTGCGCGTGCATTCTTTTTGCCCGCCACGGGTGACACGCCAACAAGTTATAACGAAGCACCACTGTTTTGCTGGTTACCGCCTGCGATCACGGCGGTGGGGTGTATCATCCTGTTTTTCTACGCGGGCTATATCCAAGAATTCTTAATGCCAATGGTCGGAGGATAAATATCATGGACATGAATTTCGAAGACTGGGTGCCTGCAAAAGATCAGTCAGCAGCGGATTATGCCGCCCAGTTGCAAAAAGAAGGTCACCGCGAACTGGCGTTGCGCAAAGCGCTACGGTTTCATTTCGATATGAGCATCCCTGATGTAATCGCCCTGTGTGCGGAATACCCAATGGCGCGGCTGCGTGAAATTACGGATCTGCGCGCGCGCTTCGACACGTTGAGTGAAAAACGGTTTGCGTTTCAGATTAAAAAATCGATGACCCTGACGCCCGAAGAAGCGGCGAAATGGGCCCATAAAATCTTCTCTACAGAGTCAGAGGTGGGCGCATGAGTGATCATAAAGAAGACGCATCATCCTATCCCGCATTGGGCCGTTGGTTCATGTGGGTCGAAGGCGAACGGAACCAGAAGCGGATGTTCTGGGCGCTGGCAATGCTGTGTGTCCTGTTGATGGTGATTAACCTGTTTAAACCCATGCACGGCTATTTCAGCGTGGAAGAAATCAGATGGTTCTACGGCGCTTACGGCTTTGTGGGATTTACTGGTTTGATCTTTGTTGCCAAGGGATTACGACGCATCGTCAAACGTCCCGAAGGGTATTACGGACAGAACGCGATCGACACCGAAGTGTATCCAGAAGATCAGTTGGGCCGAAAGGATCATCATGTTTGATCAGTTGCCCACCGCCTATATTTTCTTCGCCGCCGCGGCGGTCTTGTTCGTGCTGCCCAAGGGCACAGCGCGATCTGCATGGATGCTGATCACACCAATTTTGGCCGCTTGGCATATCTGGTCGCTTGGTCTTGGCAACTTCGCTCCCTACACCTTTATGGGTCTAGAGCTGGAGGCGATGCGCGTTGATAAACTGTCGCGCGTCTTCATATTGGTTTTCTGTCTCGCGTCCTTTCTTGGCAACATGTTTTCATGGCATCTGCGCGATACGACCCAACAGGTCGCCGCACTGGCCTATGCTGGATCAGCCATTGGTGCGGCCCTTGCTGGCGACCTGCTGACACTGTTTTTCTATTGGGAAGGCACAGCACTTGCGTCCGTCTTTTTGATCTGGGCGCGGGGAACACAAGGGGCCTTTGCCACTGGTATGCGCTATCTGATTATACAAATCGGATCGGGCGTAGTTTTGATAGCGGGCGTTGCGTTGTTTTATCAAGAAACAGGCGTGATTGAGTTCGACCGAATGACCTTAGGGTCATTGGGAACATGGTTGATATTCCTAAGCTTTGGCATCAAATGCGCATTCCCGTTGATGCATAACTGGCTGCAAGACAGCTATCCCGCCGCGACCATCACAGGCACGGTGGTCTTGTCCGCCTTCACCACGAAACTAGCGGTTTACGCCTTGGCACGCGGGTTCGCTGGAACCGAAATCCTGATCTATATCGGCGTCGTGATGACGCTGTTCCCGATCTTCTTTGCAGAAATCGAAAACGACCTGCGCCGCGTTTTAGCTTATTCCTTGAACAACCAATTGGGGTTCATGGTTGTCGGCGTGGGTATCGGTACAGAAATGGCGCTGAATGGCACCGCATCGCATGCCTTCGCACACATTCTTTATAAGGCACTTTTGTTCATGTCTGTGGGCGCAGTGATGTTCCGGACAGGCACCTCCAAAGCGTCGGAACTTGGCGGACTTTATCGAACAATGCCGCTGACGGCGGTGTTCTGTTTGATTGGGGCCGCGTCGATTTCGGCATTCCCGTTCTTCTCGGGCTTCGTCACCAAATCCTTGACGCTCAGCGCGGTTGCCAAAGAGCATTATCAATATGTTTGGCTGGCTCTTGTGTTTGCATCCGCAGGCGTTCTGTCCCATTCGGGCATCAAAATCCCGTTCTTCACGTTCTTTGCACATGACAGTGGCAAACGCCCGGCAGAGGCACCGCGCCATATGTTGATCGCGATGGGGATCACCTCGTTCTTATGTATCTTTATCGGGGTTTTCCCGAACACACTTTACGCGCTATTGCCGTACGAAGTCGCTTACGAGAATTACACCTTTGACCATGTTCTTGGTCAAATGCAGTTGCTTTGCTTTGCGTTGTTGGCGTTTGCCGTTCTGTACCGCATTGGTCAACACCCGCCGGAAATCCGCGCGATCAATCTGGATTCAGATGTCACATACCGCAAATGGGCACCAAGTGTTCTAGGGCTGTTAGTCATGTTTACTGCAATTTTTTGGATGAAATTTATCGGACTTGTTCGTGGCAAAATCGAGCGGATGATTGGCTTCTTGCACCATAGCCACGGTCCTGACGGCGCACGTGCCGCCAGTTGGCCATCGGGTGCTATGGTGTTGAATATCGCGTTACTGTTGGGATTTGCGCTGATCGTGATTTATGTCAGCTAAGCGCTGACCAGATCACACCAGCGGTCAGCGACCCAACGAAGGCAAAGCCGATATAGGCTGCGAACACACGTGGTTTGACCAATGCCCACACGGCGACAGCGGCAGGGATGCAGGTGACTGAACCTGCCAGCATAAACGACATGGCGGCCCCAACGCTCATACCTTGTTCAAGCATGCCTTGCACCAGCGGTACTGCGGCATAACCGTTCAGATAGGCAGGCCCGCCAAGCAATGCGCCCAGCAAGATGGGTTGCAATCCATCGCCCCCAAGCGTGCCCGCAATCCAAGATGCAGGGACAAAACGGATCATCACCGCTTCTAACAAATATGCCAGCGCCAACCATTTCAACAAGAAAAAGGCGTTGTCGCGGGCTGTGGCGATAAAGGTTTGCACACGATCGCTGTCGCGCCAGAATTTCCACACCGTCTCGCCGTCAAACGGGTTTTCGTTGCCGCAACATGATCCACAAGCGGCAGGAGATGCCGCACGCAATGGGTTGGCAAACAAAGCGCTGTTGCCCAACAGTTTTACGCTGAATCCACCGAACAGACCAAACCCGACAGCGGCGACGGTTTTCGCAATGGCAAAATCTATGCCAAGTGCGCTGGACGTGATGACAAACATTGGTGGATCCATGATCGGCGAAGACAGCCAAAACGCCATAACGGCAGATAGCGGCGTTCCCATAGCCAGCAAAGCAGCGATAAACGGGATGACTTCGCAAGAACAAAACGGTGCTAACCCGCCCAACATCGCGGCCATGACAATCATTCGGCCCTCGCGTCCCTGAAAGGCGCGACCAACGATTGCTTCTGCACCTGTGGCGCGCAGGTAGGCTATCAACAAAACTGCAAATGCGATGAAGATACCGGTGCTGGCAAGGTTGCCGAACATCGACTTGATCGAGGGTATCAGTTCCGCTGGTGCGAATATCGCAAGCGCTACGAGTGTTGCGGCGAACGCGCCCCACGCTGCGTCGATCCTGCTAAATATGCCCTTGGGCGATTGTAAATGATTGTGGGTGCTATCGGTCATGATCATGACCTTCGGCACTATCTGCATCTGCGCAACAATTTTGCAGTAAGAATGCCGATAAGGCTTCTATTTGGTCATAGGCGACAGCCGCACAGACAATGGATCGTCCATGTTTGGCTTGTTCAACCAATCCAGCGGCGGTTAGGAATTTCAGGTGATGTGTCAATGTTGACCCCGTCACACCAGTGCGATCACCCAATCCACCCATGGACAGGCCTTCTGGCCCAGCACGGACCAGAGTTTGCAATATGGATAGGCGCTGTTCAGACCCAAGGGCGGCAAACGCAGTGGCCGCGGTGGTTAGATCAAGGGATGCATCTGTAAACTGTTTCATATTTCTAGAATAATAGAAACGAATACTGAGTCAACTTATTTCTATAATCGTCGAAATATACATATCCTAAGCCTTGGACCCATGCTAGCGTTTCAAAAAATTGGGGATCGACATGTCGCGACCATGGTTACTAACGGTGTTCTTCGCGGCTGTCCTGTTGCAGGCAGGGGCCTATGGGCTGACCTTTATGCTACCCGACCTTTTCGCAACCTTTGGTGGCGATGAAAAACTGGTGGGGCAGATGCTGGCTGTGACCACTGTCGCGACATTAGCCTCGGTCACATTATCTGGTCATATGTCTGATCAAATTGGTCGTCCCAATCTATTGGCGATCGCATGCATCTGTATCTCTGCCGCGCTGTATCTGTTTGCGAAAACATCCAGTGTCGGCTTGTCATTAGTCAGCGCCAGCATATTGCTGGGGGCAGGCTGGGGCATCACCTATTCGCTGTGCCCCGTGGTGTTGTCAGAGGTGACGCATCTGCATGAACGTGTGCGCTATTTCTCTATGCTCACTGTGTTTGTGATGGCAGGCTTCGGCAGTTCGCCATTGATCGCAGCAGCGTTGCTATCTTGCGGGTTTGCCATCAGCACCGCGTTCATTTTGATATCTGGAACCACCATGATCAGTGCGATCCTGTTTGCGTTGCTAGGTCGCCTGATTACGCCACATCTGGTTTCAAAAACCGCACCGACATCTGCGCGTTTGGATTGGGCGTCGCTGACCCGTGTTCTGCAATCCCCTGCACGTATTCCTATTATCATGGTGCTTTTAGGCGCTTCAGTTTTCGCAGGTCTTTCGAATTTTCAAACCGTGTTCGCCGCCGATCGTGGTTTGAACTATTCTGTTTTCTTTGCCGCCTACATGATCACTGTTATTATCTGTCGTATTCTGTTGGCGCGGTTTGATGGTGGATCGAACCCCTATCGTACCATCGCAGGGTTGCAGTACATAATGGCCGCCAGCGTGATCTTGTTCATTTTCAGCGGTGACAACGCAACTGCATATCTGGCTGTGGGTGTTCTGTTTGGCATCGGGTACGGCGCGTCCTATCCCATCGTATCGGCCATGACCGCGAATGACGCAGATGACGGATATTTGCCACAGACCATGCAAGTCTTCGCGCTATTCTACTTCATCGGCGTCTTTGGGTTTCCACTGATCGCGGGATGGATGATCGTTGATATCGGCACCACACCCTTGTTGGTCTTAGTCGCGTTATTGGCCGTGGGCGAGGCGACGATGGCATTGGTACGCGCCCGCGCTTAGATCAAAATCTCTGCCACCCGAGATTGCAGCATTGGTATCACCTCGGCCTCAAAAAACGGGTTTTGCTTTAACCACCGATTGTTGCGCGGACTGGGGTGGGGCAGAACCAGTTGATCTGGCCAAAAACTGTTCCAATCTTGGGCCAGATCGGTGACGGTACGTTTGCCCGCGTCGGGTACATGCCAATCTATAGCATAGCGTCCGATGATAAGAGTTAGCTCCAACGCGGGCAACTGCGCCAATGCGCGGGCGCGCCACGTCTGCGCACATATTGGACGTGGGGGCAGGTCACCTGTTTTGCCAGTCCCTGGAAAACACAATCCCATGGGCAAAATAGCAATACGCGCATCGTCATAAAACGTATCACGCGAAACGTCCAACCACGTGCGCAGGCGATCCCCTGAAGGATCATCGAATGGAATGCCTTTGGCATGGGTGCGCGATCCTGGTGCTTGGCCTGCGATCAATATGCGGGCGTCGGTGGCCAACTTGAACAATGGGCGTGGCCCCAAGGGCAAGTCGGTGCATATAGTGCACGCGGCCATCTCGCGTTTGAATTTTTTCACGCTCTTGCATCCATTTGCCGTATTCCCTTACAACGCACATAGTTTCGATCAGCATATCTTGATCGCCAACCGATAGGAACCCAGCCAAATGACAGCCATTGATGACGCATTCGAGTTGGCAGACACGTCTGACGCAGCCCAGTTGAAATATTACGAACGCTTGGCCGAGGCGGAATTGTTCCTGATGCTAGAGGCAGAACCGATAGGCGACAAGATTTCCCCCGTAATCTTTGATGTCGAGGCAGGAAAGTTTGCTTTGGCGTTCGACAGTGAAGATCGCTTGGTTGATTTCACCCAAAGCACCGTACCATTTGTTGCCTTGTCGGGTCGCAATATCGCGGCCATGTTGTCGGGGACTGGAATTGGTCTGGGTGTTAACTTGGCTGTCGCACCATCATCGAACCTTTTGCCCCCGGACATTGTCGAATGGCTGGTTCAAACTCTTGGCACGACCCCGTTAGAAGAAACCGCAACACCCGTCGCCATGCATCCGCCTGCTGGATTACCCGAGGTGCTAATCACTGCGATTGATGGCAAGCTAGCGTTGATGCAAGGGCTTGGTCTGTGTGCCTATCTGGCTGAATTTGAATATGAAGGCGGCTCGCGCACCCATGCGCTGACATTTGTGGATGCCTTGCCCGATGCACACGGTGCTATTGCAAATGCGATTTCAGAAACGCTGACTTTTAGTGGGATCGAGGCTGGGTCGTTGGATGTTTTGTTCCTATCAGGCAAAGACCCGATGATTGAAAAGCTGACTTCCGTCGGATTACGATTTGATTTACCCGAGGTCATCACGGCAGAGACATTCACGCCAACAGCACCAGGACGAGATCCAGAAAAACCGCCGAAGCTGACCTAATAACCCGCGTTCAAATCCACCAAATGCAAAAACGGCTGACCAGCCTCGCCGCGTGCTATATTCTGTGCGATCGTTTCGCACGAGCTTTTCGTGCGTGTGGCGGACGCGATATGGGGTGTTACCAATACCTTTGGGTGCGCCCAATAGGGGTGATCGACTGGCAAAGGTTCGACGTCAAACACATCTAATGTGGCGGCGGAAATCTTGCCGTTGCCCAATGCGGCCAGCAGCGCATCATCGTCGATCAACGGGCCACGGCCTGGATTGATGATCGACGCGCCATCTTTCATTGTCGCAATCGAGTGGGCATCGATAATGTGCTTGGTATCTGGGGTGTCAGGCAACAGCAAAATCAAAATATCCGACTGCGATAAGACGTGTATCAACCCATCCGCACCCGAATGGCATTCCACCAGATCATCGGTTTTCTGGCTGCGTGACCAGCCAATTGTCGGAAACCCAAATTGTGCCAATTTGCGTGCACAATACATGCCTAACTCACCGATGCCCAAGATACCCACGGTGCGATCCGACGACACGGGCGGTGGTGTCTCATCCCAATC
>CALDZS010000230.1 GCA_937944065.1 uncultured Amylibacter sp.
AGTCCCCAGACCAAGCACAACTTGCGGGCGGTGCCAACAAGAGGCGTCAGCATGATAATTGGCACAACCGGCTTCTCTCTGGCGGCCCAAATCGCTGTTCTACCCGAATGAGAGAAGCAACATATGGCTTTTATGTCGGTACTTTCGGCGATTTCACGTGCCGCAGCAGTGATCGATTCGGCAACAGTTGTGCGTGGGGACGTGCCAAAAGCGTCAATAATTTTACGATATGTCGGGTCTGCCTCAACCTCTATCGCGATGTCGTTCATCGATTGAACTGCCTCGCGGGGGAAATCGCCAGCAGCAGATTCAGCCGACAACATGACCGCATCAGCACCTTCATAGATCGCGTTGGCGACGTCAGAGACTTCGGCGCGCGTCGGCACCGGAGAATTTATCATGCTTTCCATCATCTGAGTCGCCACAATCACGGGTTTGCCAGCACGTCGACAGCCACGGACCAATTGTTTCTGAATCGGTGGCACCTGCTGCACTGGTAGTTCGACGCCCAGATCGCCGCGTGCGACCATTATACCATCTGACACTTCCAATATTTCATCGAACGCTTTCACTGCTGCGGGTTTTTCGATCTTGGCAATCAATGCTGCACGGCCATCTACCAGTTCACGTGCCTCGGCCATATCTTCGGCGCGCTGCACAAATGACAGCGCCAGCCAATCAACACCTAGTTTACAAACGAATTCCAAATCTTTGCGGTCTTTTTTCGACAAAGCGGCCAGCGGCAGCACAACATCAGGAACATTCACGCCCTTACGGTTCGAAATTTCGCCACCAACATTCACGATACAATTCGCAAAATCATCGCCGCGCTCTTCAACCGTAACTTTGATCTTACCGTCATTTACAAGCAAGGTTGATCCCACCTCCAGCGCCTGAAAAATCTCTTGATGCGGCAGTTGCACACGTGTTTCATCTCCGTCCGCATCATCCAGATCAAATCGAAATTTTTGCCCAACTTCCAACTCGTAACTGTCTTCATTGAAAACGCCGCACCGTAATTTCGGTCCTTGCAAATCGGCCAAAATTGCAATGGGTCGGCCTAGATCACGCTCTACATCGCGGATAATTTGATGTTTCTCGCGAATACTTTCGTGACTGCCATGGCTCATGTTTAGTCGAAAAACATCTGCACCCGCCTCGAACAGATCCTTGATCACATCATATGTATCCGAGGCTGGGCCTAGTGTTGCAACGATCTTGATGTTTCTGAGGCGGCGTAAGGTCATAAGTGTGCTCTTGTATGGTGGAAGTTTATGTGGAACTAATTTACTTTGACACGACCATAAAGACCGTTAGCGCTAACATAAACCCCGAATGTGAAACTGTTATGACATCTGATAGTCCCTTTTTCGTCGAAGGCATAGACCGCAGCGCCAACATAATCATAACCTGTGACCACGCCTCGAACCGCGTACCGCCATGCGTTAACAATGGATGCTTGGGTTTGCCTGCTGACGATATGGCGCGCCACATTGCGTATGATATCGGTGCCAAGGGTATGTCATTGGCGCTTGGTGCATTGCTGGATGCGCCTGTCATCGGGTCCAATTTCTCGCGTTTGGTCATAGACCCTAATCGCGGTGCAGATGATCCAACTGTGCTGATGCGGCTGTACGATGGCACATTGATCCCTGCCAATCGTCACGCGGATGCGGCTGAGAAACAACGGCGTCTCGATGCATTTCACACGCCATATGATCAGGCCTTGGGCGCATTGATTGCCACCAAGGACGCACCCGTCTTGATCGCAATTCATTCCTTTACTCCGCAACTGCGCGGTCGCGATCTGCGCCCCTGGCAGGTGGGTATTTTGTTCGCAGATGACACGCGCATCTCTGATCCACTGATCTCCAGCCTGCGGGGAAATCTGGACTGGACGGTCGGCGTCAATCAACCCTACAAAGGGTCGCTCGCGGGCGACACAATGGATCGCCACGCAATAAAACCCGGGTTGAAACACGGTTTGATCGAGGTCAGAAATGATCTAATTGAAACGCCAGAGGCGCAACAGAATTGGGCAACGCATCTTGCCCCGCACATCACTCACGCTATCACGGCGGCACAAGGAAGCTAACTCATGGACGCACAAACCAAACTAGAACTCGAAGCCGCCGCCTTTCGCCGCTTACGCGATCATTTGGCCGACCGCACGGATGTGCAAAACATCGACATGATGAATCTAACAGGCTTTTGCCGCAACTGCCTGTCACGCTGGTATCAAGAGGCCGCAAATGACCGTGGGATAGAGATGTCCAAGGACGAAGGCCGAGAAGCGTTTTACGGCATGCCGTTTTCGGATTGGAAAGAGAAGCATCAGGTTGAGGCGTCAGCCGCGCAAAAAGAAGCGTTCAAAAAATCGCATGGCTAGCGGCTAATGCCGATCGCTTGGGCACTTGTTGCCCAAGCTTTTGGAATGATCGCAAGGCGATCTCTGCATGATTAAACTGCTTTCGCGCGCATCTCTTCCAGATAAATTTCACGTAGACGTTTCGCAACTGGCCCCGGCTTACCTGTACCCACAGCCGCTCCGTCCACCTCGATCACGGGCATCACGAAAGTGGATGCAGATGTCACGAATGCCTCGTCGGCTGCTTGGGCTTCTGCGATTGTGAAACTACGCTCTTCAACCTGCATTTGGGCCTCTTTGGCGAACCGCAACACAGCACTACGCGTGATGCCTGCCAAGATTTCATTGCCCAAATGACGTGTAATAATGGTGCCGTCTTTAACGATATAGGCGTTGTTTGAAGACCCTTCGGTCACAAACCCATCTTCCACCAGCCACGCATCATCAGCACCTGCGGCCTTGGCCATCATTTTGCACATGGACGGGTACAGCAATTGCACGGTCTTGATGTCGCGACGTCCCCAACGGATATCGTCAGCCGCAATAACTTTGATACCCTTATCGGCCGCAGCCGTGCCTGACAGGCCAGGTTTTGCCTGGGTAAACAGCACCAATGTAGGCGTTGCGTCCGTCGGATAGGCGAAATCGCGATCCGCAGCACCGCGGGTGACCTGCAAATAGACAAGGCCCTCGTCTATGTTGTTCAGCTCTACCAATTTACGATGGATCGCCAACAACTCTTCTTTGGTGCAGGCCGCAGCCATGTCCAACTCGTTCAGTGAACGTTCCAAACGGACTGCATGCCCGTCAAAGTCAATCAGCTTGCCTCCAAGAACGGTCGTAACTTCGTAGACGCCATCAGCCATCAAGAACCCACGATCAAAGATCGAAATCTTCGCCTCTGATTCCGCAACATACTCGCCATTTACATAAACAGTGCGTTCCATATTCTATCCCCAAAGCTTGCTATCGGCAGGATGCACGCCTTGTGCATCAAAGTGAAGTGGTGTCGCGCGGTCTTCGCCCAACAAAAGCGGTCCGTCAAGATCCACGATGGCCGCACCCTGAGCGATCAAAATCGCAGGTGCCATGGCCAAGGATGATCCAACCATGCAACCAACCATCACGGTGAACCCTTCCATAAGGGCGGCATCTCGCAGGCGCAAAGCCTCGGTCAACCCACCCGTTTTATCTAATTTGATATTGACCATGTCATATTTGCCGCGCAGAGCGGGCAGACTGGATGCGTCATGACAGCTTTCGTCAGCGCAAACAGGCAACGGGCGCGCTAGCCCCTGCAATGCATCATCTTTGCCCGCCGGCAACGGCTGTTCGACCATGGCCACACCCAGTTCAACAAACACTGGCGCCAAGCGTTCGTACAATTCAGGCGTCCATCCTTCATTTGCATCCACGATGATTGTGGCATCAGGCGCGCCTTCGCGAACCGCACGGATGCGTGCCAAATCCTCGTCGCCACCACCAAGTTTGGTTTTCAGCAATGGACGAAACGCATGTTCAGCAGCTTGCGCGCGCATCGCCTCTGGCGTGTCCAGCGACAATGTATAGGCCGTGATCATCGGGCCAGGTGCGTCCAATCCAGCCAATTCCCAAACGGGTTTGCCAGCTTCTTTCGCCTCTAAATCCCACAGCGCACAATCCACCGCATTACGCGCAGCACCAGCGGGTAACAATTCCAGCAGGGTCTCGCGATCAAATGTATCGGGCAAACCTGCAATTTGATCTGCTACGCTGTCCATGGTCTCACCGTATCGCGCATAAGGTACGCATTCGCCTCGCCCCGTGATACCATCACGTGCGATCGACACAGTCAGAACATCCGCCTGAGTGCGCGACCCCCGCGCGATCGTAAAGACTTGTGCGAGCTTAAAGCTATCGCGCGATACGGAGATTTTCATTACATCGCTTCCAGCGCATCAACCAACGGCCCCGCGCCATAACGGAACGGATCAGTGGCAGGAATGCCCATACGAGCAGCCGTGTCTTCTAGATACGTCGTCGCTTCATCTTCGGACATGTGCTGGGTGTTCACCGAAATGCCAACAACCTTAACGTCAGGGTTCACAACCCGCGCAAGGATCAACGCTGTGTCGCGCAACTCTTCCAATGATGGTTGCTGATAATCTGGAAGGCCGCGCATGTGCTTGCGCGTCGGTTCATGCGCCAAGATCAACGCGTCAGGTTGACCACCGTGCACCAATGCCATGGTCACACCAGAGTAAGAAGCGTGGTACAGTGATCCCTGCCCCTCGATCAAATCCCAATGGTCCGCATCATTGTCTGGTGTCAAATACTCTACAGCGCCGGCCATGAAATCTGCCACAACAGCGTCCAAAGGAACCCCATCACCCGTGATCAAGATACCGGTCTGGCCTGTTGACCGAAAAGTTGCTTTCATGCCGCGTGCCAACATCTCTTTTTCCATGGCAAGAGCAGTATACATTTTGCCAACTGAACAATCTGTGCCCACGGCCAAGCAACGTTTGCCCGTCCGTTTTACACCAGATGCAATTGGGTATTCCACGGAAGGTACCCGCACATCATGCAGTTCGCGACCTTCTTCTTGGGCGACTGAAACCAGTTCGGGCACGTCACACAGCAGATTGTGTAGTCCAGACGCGATGTCTAGTCCTGCGCGCAATGCTCGCACCAGTTCGGCCTGCCATTCAGCCGAGATATATCCACCGCGGTTTGCAACGCCAATCACAAGTGTTTTCACACCCGCCGCCACAGCCGCATCAAAATCCATATCAGGAAGGTTCATGTCAGCGTTACAGTTTTCCATACGAAACTGGCCAATCGAATATTCGGGACGCCAATCTTTGATCCCTTGCGCCACTTTCGCAGCCAACGCATCAGGGGCGTCGCCCAAAAACAAAAGGTATGGAGTTTTGATCATCAGTTCGTCCTTCAAAAGAGTTCACCGCCGCGTATAAAAGGATTCGCACGGATAGACCTACGGTTTTTAGCGTTCAGTCACCTGTTTTTCGAAGAATTAACGAACTATTCTGGAAATATGAAAGGATTATCCTGTTGGTATGGACAGACAGGCGCAGATTTCGCGCCAAAGTACTGTTTCGTGCAGATAATGAAAAGCGTCGAGCAATTAACAATGCGCCCCCACAGGGACGCGTAATTGACTGATCGCCTAGGTATTATTCGGCTCTACCAAATCCACCCCTTTCACGGGTCGCAACACATGTGGTTTATCGGGATCATAAAGCGCCGAGTCTACGAAATCATGCCCCTCGCCCAGCGCAGGCCCCACCATGATCAGCGCCGTTCGGGTAATCTTTTCGGCGCGCACCTTTTTACGGATATCAGCCAATGTACCACGAATGATAATCTGATCTGGCCAACTGGCGCGGTAAATCACCACCACTGGGCAATCCGCGCCGTAATGCGGTGTTAATTCGCGTTCAATTGCGCGCATATTTCGGATCGCTAAATGGATGCACAGCGTTGCCCCTGTGCGTCCAAAATTATCCAATGTCTCGCCTTCAGGCATGCCCGTCGATTGCATTGACATGCGCGTCAGGATGATCGATTGCGCAATTTCTGGGATAGTCAATTCTTGCCCCAACGCCGCTGCAGCAGCGGCATAAGCAGGCACGCCAGGGATGATTTCGAACGGAATATTATCCGCCCGTAAGCGACGAATTTGTTCTGCGATCGCGCCGTATAAAGACGGATCGCCCGAATGTACGCGCGCCACATCTTGACCCTTCGCATGTGCCGCTTTGATCGCCGCATGGGTGTCATCCAGTGTCATTGCGGCCGTATCTTCCACAATCGCATCGCTGGGCGCGCACGCCACAACCGCCCCGGGTACTAAGGACCCTGCGTACAAACAAACGGGGCAGCGTTCTATCAAGGCGCGCGCTTTGACGGTTATCAAATCAGGATCCCCTGGACCTGCGCCGATAAAGTAAACAGTCATGACAAATCTCCGTCGATTTTACGCGCATAGCCACGCGGTGTGTACATGCGCGGGCCTTCGCCCAAATGCGCAAGTTTCGAATTGCTCGAACCAACCAGAACAACCGTCAGCATGTCCACCTCGTCAACCTCAAGGTCGGCTAAGCGGCGATATCGCACATGTTCCTCTGGCCGCCCTAACGAGGTCGCCAACATAACTGGGCAATCATCAGGGCGATGTTTCAGCAAGATATCACGCGCCTCGGCCAGCAAGGTACGACGTGTTTTGGAAACGGGGTTATAAAATGCGATGACAAAGTCACCTTCAGCCGCCGCATTAAGACGACGGATGATATCATCGCGCGGCGTCAAAAGGTCTGACAACGATATCGTACAGAAATCATGTCCCAACGGCGCACCGGCGCGTGCCGCAGCACCTTGCAACGCACTGACGCCAGGCGTGCATTGTACTTCGATACGTCTGGCGGCATCGCTGACACCCATCTCGTTTGGTCCGCGATCCATCAATTCGAAAACAAGCGCGCCCATGGCATAGATGCCTGCATCGCCTGAACAGATCAGGGCGACATTTTTACCTTTCGCCGCCTCTTCTAGCGCATAGCGACAGCGGGCTTCTTCGCCGCCCAGTGGGAAATCAGATCGGATTTTGCCGTACGCCAGCGCGCCCAGCAGATCGATGTACAAACCGTATCCGACCAACTCCTCGGCCTCGGCCACCAATGCAGACGCTTCAGGTGTTCGCCACGAATTCTGCCCCGGTCCAATTCCGATAATCGACAGCTTGCCGCGCGAACGCCCAGCCATCTGTATAATTGGCACGTCCGCCCGTGCAATTGCACATGTCGCGTTTGCGGTCTTTTGCTTTGCCACGACCAGATCGGTTGATCCCGACATAGCCAACGCCGCCGCCTCTGACACACCATGGCACCCGACCTCTGCGAAAACTACATCAGATGGGTTTTGCAAATGAGGCGTTTGCGCCTCCAACTCGGTCGCAGTGAACAAACGATACGGCACGCCTAGGCGCGCGGCCACCTCGATCATCGCGGGCTCGTCGCCCTTTAGATCAAGTGACCCAACACAAGACACCGCGCCCGATGCAATACCAGCTTTGTCCAAGTTTTCCGAAACCAGTTGCCACATCTCTTCAACTTCGCAGCCACGTGCACACCCCAAGCCCAGCGCATAGGTTTGCGGATGATAGACAAGCTTTGCTTCATCCCCACTCAACGGTTTCTCGGTCACCGCCAAAGTAATCGCGCCGTCTGGCGTGTCCGCCAAATCAAAGATGTTTGGCCCGTCCACGTGCACATTCGCGCCGTTCAAAAGCTGCGCCATGACTGACTTAGCATCTTGGGGATTTGCCAAACGATATCCCAGCGGCGGTTCGTCCAACGCAACCCCGAGTGCGACGTCACCAGCAGTTGTGACCGCCGCATGAGACATCAGCCCATCTGCGATAGTCTTGGCTAACCGATTGGCGCCGCGATGCCCGCCCAACAGCGGGATTACGGTCGATCCATCGTCTGGGATCGCCACAACTGGCGGCTCTGTCTTTTTATCCGCTATCAATGGCGCGACAGCGCGCACCAAAATCCCTGCAGCACAAACGCCAACAACGGGGACGCCCGCGGCGAATAATGTGCGCACGTGATCCAATGCATTGTCGAAATAGGCATCCGCCTTCTCGACACGACCTGCGCGACCATGCACGGGCGCTGACAGAATTTTTGCCACACGGTGCGCGGTTGGCTCGCCTGACTTCGACAGACAAACAACTACTGGGGTTACAGCCATGGATCGCTTCCTTTACAAACAAGGATCATAGAAAAATAAGGGGCAGGATCGGTTAGATCGGCCAGGGGAATAACGCGCTGGTTTTCCAGACTGGCGCGCTCAACATAAGTTGCATGCTCTAACAGGCCAAGATCGCTCAGCACTTGCGTAATCTTGTTCAGATGACGGCCAACTTTCATGATGGCCACGGCCTGTGCGCCTTTGATCCGGTCAAGCATCTCTGCCGCGTCAAGCGGGCCTGGAATTATCGTCAGCACTTCGTTGCGCGCAGTTAACGGCGTATGTGCAGCGGCAGCGCAGGCTGTCACAGATGTAACACCTGGTACGACCTGACATTCGTATCGATCTGATAGGCGCGAGAATAGGTACATGAAAGACCCATAGAAAAATGGATCACCTTCGCAAAGGACTGCAACATTCTTTCCAGCATCCAAAGCCGTCGCAATTTGGCTGGCACCAGCATCATATGCCGCTTGGGCGGGCGCACGTTCAACGCTCATTGGTATTGTTATAGCGATTTCTTCTGAGCCTTCAGGGATCACACCAGCGGCGATGAACCGCGCAAAGCTTTCGCCGCGTTCTAGCACTGGGTATGCGATCACGTCTGCACCACTGATCAAACGATGCGCCTTCAGTGTCATTAATTCAGGATCGCCTGGCCCTAATCCGATACCGTACAAAGTCCCACTCATCGCTTGACCCAGCTCCATTGCATGACTGGCATCGAAGGCCGCCAACCGCGATAGGACCCCACGGGATCGGCCCGGTTGACTGAAATTTGCACCAGATCGCCACCAACTTTTTTATGAGTATCCACCAACAGGTTCTGGCTTTCCAATGTAACCGCGTTGCTGACAATTCGACCAAAAGGCCTTAGCGCAGCAATTGATTGGTCCAGCAGTTGCTCGCTTAAACCACCACCAACAAAAATGGCGTCAGGGCTGTCTAGCTCTGTCATTTTTTCAAGTGCATCGCCCGCGATCAGGTTCAACTTTGGCACGCCAAGTTTAACCGCGTTTGTGGCTGCCAATGCACGGCGATCGTCGCGGATTTCAATGCCAACAGCCCGTGCATCCCGCGCGCTGCGCATCCATTCGACTGCGACTGATCCGCAACCGCAACCGATGTCCCACAATAACGCACCACGCATAGGCATTAGTTTCGCCAAAGTGGCTGCGCGTACTTCTTGTTTGGTCATGGTGCCGTCATGATCGAATGCCGCATCAGGCAAGCCCGGCACGCGCGGTAAAATCTGTGCGTCAGCACTGGCAACACATTCGATTGCAAGCGTATTCAATGCCGGAACCAAATGATCCCAATCATTTGCAGTGCCATCAAATCGTTTTTCGTCCTTGCCACCCATTGCGGCCAGAACACTCATACGGCTACCTCCGTAACCCATTTCAGTCAACAAACGCGCCACTTGTTCGGGCGTTTCTGAACCGGCAGTCAAAACCAGCAACCGTTGTTCAGGCGCGATGTATGGCGCAATTTGTTCGATGGCGCGGCCATGGACTGTTAGCGTTTCCAAATCTGCCAGCGACCAACCTAAACGAGACGCCGCCCATTGAAACGCGCTCAGCTGTGGATGATAGACAATCTGATCTGGATCAATCTGGCGACCGATACGGGCTCCAACTGAATACCAAAGCGGATCGCCAGTGGCCAAAACCACAACACGTTTTCCCGCATGTGATCGAAGCGTTTCAATAAGCGCATCAAAAGGTGATGGCCACGAAATACGCTCTGCGTTGCTGTCAGGTACCAGCGCGTGATGACGTTTGCCGCCAATCAAAAGCTCTGCTTGCTCAACGATCACGCGTGTTGCGGGGGACAGGCCGGCTAATCCGTCTTCGCCGATGCCAACGATGTGCAACCACGCGGTCATTGCGGTTTCTCTTCTGGCAGACCCGCTGACAACGCATTCACGGCAGCCGATGCCATTGCTGATCCGCCTTTGCGTCCACGCAACGCGACAAAATCGCATCCTCGCGGATTGGCCGCCAACTCTGCCTTGCTTTCAGCAGCCCCGACAAATCCAACTGGAAAGCCAAGGATGCACGCTGGCTTTGGCCAGCCTGCATCCAACATTTCTAACAAATGAAACAAGGCGGTCGGAGCGTTGCCAATCGCAACGACTGCACCTTCGATATGGGGTTCCCACAATTCTACTGCCGCGGCAGATCTGGTGTTGCCAATCTGCTTGGCGCGATCAGGTACCGATGGGTCGTTCAAGGTGATGATGACTTGATTATCCGCGGGCAAATATCGACGAATAATGCCCGCGCCCACCATTTCGCAATCACACAGGATTGGTGCGCCACCCGCAATGGCGGCCATCCCCTCGCGCGCTGCATTCGCGCTGAAAGCCAAACGATCTGCGATTTCAACCATGCCACAAGAATGGATCAATCGCGTGATTAGCGGACGCATAGACGCATCAAACCGATCCAATCGCGCCTCGGCACGTACGGTTGCAAAGCTTTGTGCATAGATCGCGGAGGGATCACGTACATAAGGAAGGTTTGGGCGCTTGGTCACTTCTTTTTCCGCGCGCTTTCAGGCCCTAACGGATGTTTGGCATGCGGGTACACTGGATGGGCGTGATCATGATCATGGTGGTGATCGTGTGAATGGCCATGTGAATGATCGTGATCGTGGCTGTGATCATGATGGTGGTGATGATGATCCATATCCAGTCGACATTCGCCTGTGCAAAAGGTGTCGCACAGTTTGCAGTCTGCGACATTTGATCCGGGTGCTGATGCACCTTGGCCCTCGACATGGTGATGATGGCTTTCTTGAACTGATCCTACTTCACCTTCAAATCCCAAAACCTGCGTGCGGTATTTGCACAAAACACACGTTGGCGGTGGTAAATCACTTAGGGCTGGATGGTCCGGATCCATAGCCGCATTACGCTCGTCAGCTGTCACAACGCGCGTTTCTTGGCCCTCAATCGCCAGAACTTGGCTGCGATACTGGCAGGTGCCACAGTTTGGCACAGGGATCGCACCCATTTGTTCCCGAATGCGTTCCGCGAAGGTTTCTAACACTTTTGGATGATCACCCAAATAGCCTGCTTTGGCGAATTGAATATCTGGGTATTTCGCTGCGCATTTGTCGGTAAAACCATAAATGCGGTCGATCAATATGCCCGAGAAAAGAAAGTATGGAAACACAATGACGCGCTTGTAGCCAAGCCGAGACACGTGATCCAAACAGGGTTCAACCAGCGGGAAGGTTACGCCTGAATACCCAACTTCGCACCAACCAAACCCCATCCCTTCCCACAACATGCGGGCGATCTTTGATACGTTAGAGTTAGCATCAGGGTCGGATGCACCACGACCGATAACCACCAGTGCGGTTTCTTCCAGTGGTAAATCACCATGTTCTGCATTGGCGTCGGACACTGCCTGTTCAATGCGACCCGCGGCGGCGGCGATCATTTTCGGATCAACACCCAACTCGCGGCCATACTTAACCTCGACACCGTGCTTGGCAGAATAGGTATTCAGCACAGTCGGGATATCATTTTTTGAGTGCATCGCGGCAAACAACATGCCGGGAACTGACAGAATTTTAGTGCAGCCTTGGTCGCGCAACTTATCCAGACCATCACGGATCAATGGGTTGGCAAATTCCAGATAACCATACTCCGTCGCCCATTCCTTGGGCAACAATGGTGGCAATTTTTCTGCCAAGGTCGCGAATTCATCAACTGCTGATTGCGACCGCGATCCGTGACCGCAAATCATGACGCCTATTTTCTCTGACATGGCTTATGCTTCCTGTGGTTCGTCTTGCGCATCTTCTTGCGATTCATCTTCTTCGTCTTTGGCGCCGCGCAACCCGATGGCTGCAGCCAAACCCGCAAGACCCAATGCGGCCAAACCGATCAAATGCCCATGACCTGCCAACTCTTCCACGTGACCGATATGCGCGGCTGCGGTGTTGGGCACGATCAAAGCGAAAAATACGCATAAAGTTCGCATAAGAATACCTTCGTTTTTATGGCGTCTTGACGAAGTTGGTTCTGGTCCCCGATTTGGGTAGACCGACACGCAACACACCTATCCGGCCCCACCATTGGGGCATCGTCCATACATTGGTGTATATGCTGATGCCGTCTAGTTTGGCAACAAGTTTGCGGCACCTGTTTGATCAGCAGCGACCACAGTAAATATTTAGGAATTTGACCTAGGAACCTATGGCAATACTTGTTACTCCAATGAAAAACGGAGATGTACTATGGGACTTTTGATCGATGGCGCTTGGTCGTCACAATGGTACGATACAAAATCGACAGACGGTAAATTCAAACGTCAAGAAGCACAATTTCGCAACTGGATTACCGCCGATGGTTCGGCCGGACCGTCAGGCATAGATGGATACAAGGCCGAAAGCGGGCGATATCATCTGTTTGTTTCCTATGCCTGCCCATGGGCGCATCGCACGCTGATCTTTCGTGCTTTGAAAGGTTTGACCGACCATATTTCCGTTGATGCGGTGCACCCAGACATGTTGGATGATGGTTGGACATTTGCCAAAGACGCACATGCGACAGGAGACAGTTTGTTTGGGTCAGAATTTGCGCGTGACATTTATTTGCGGGCCAAACCCGATATGACTGGTCGTGTGACCGTACCGATTCTGTGGGACAAGCAAACCGATACGATAGTCTCGAACGAGTCGTCCGAGATCATTCGCATGTTCAATTCCGCCTTTAACGAAATCACTGGCAATCACGATGATTACTATCCAACCGCATTGCACGCAGACATCGACGCGATAAACGCCACGATCTATTCAAATGTAAACAATGGCGTTTACAAAGCGGGATTTGCCACGACACAAGATGCGTATAATGCGGCCGTGACCAGCCTATTTGAAACGCTCGACGATCTTGAGGATCGTTTGTCCAAACAACGCTATTTGGTAGGAGATACATTGACCGAAGCGGATTGGCGATTGTTCACAACCTTAGCGCGGTTCGACCCAGTTTATGTTCTGCATTTTAAATGCAACCGCAAGCGTATCGTGGATTATCCCAATCTATGGGCCTACGCACGCGAATTGTATCAGCATGACCTTGTCGCTGACACTGTGGTCATGGACCATATCGTGCGGCATTATCACTTCAGTCACGAAACGATCAATCCGCATCGCATCATTCCAATCAATCCGATTGTTGACTGGTTAGAACCGCATGGTCGTTCGTAAATATTAGGCAGCAAAATGTTGCACCATTGCGGCCAAGTCGTCTGGTGCAACTTGGTCATTCACGAACCCGCGCGCATTCGGAACCAAATCAAAAATTGATCCATCCGAAAAGAAACGTTCGGCGGTCACTAGGAATATGGCGATGTTCGGATTGCGATAGGTCGCAATATCAGAAATCGCCAGAACATTTGCGTCTGGGAATTTCAAATTCACGATCATCGCGTCAAATGTCACAAGACGCAGCTGATGCATCGCACTTGGATGATCTAAGGCTTGGATCACGTCCACGCCTTGCCGCTCCAAATGTCGCGTCCAGATACCACTCAAACCCACATTGCCTTCGGCAATTAAAACTTTCATAGCTGTCCCCACAGATACTCACGCTATAGAATAACGCGATTTTGTCTTAACAAAACCTTAAAATTATTTTTAAAATACTTCACACTTGCGTCACAGGGGCAAACTGTTCAGAACCCAACGGGAACGAAAGGAGGCCTGAATGCCAACAGTTATTACAGTCTGTGACACATGCAAACGCGAGGGGTGGGATGCGCTGAACCAATCCACCACCGATGGTGAGGATTTTGCCACAATGATTGAATCCGCTGCTACGGACGTCCCCAATTTGACCGTACGTCGCCATTCATGTTTGATGGGCTGCGTACGCGCCTGCAATGTTGCAATTCAAGCAGACGATAAATTGAACTATGTTCTAGGCTCTTTCGAACCAGAACAAGACGCCGCCGACGGTATCGTGGCTTATGCCAAATTACATGCGGAAAGTGAAACAGGCCAAGTCCCGTTCAAGACCTGGCCACAAGCGATCAAGGGTCACTTCGTAACCCGCTTGCCAACAATTCCAAAAGCGTGACCA
>CALDZS010000231.1 GCA_937944065.1 uncultured Amylibacter sp.
TGGATGACAAAACTGTTGTCAGGTTTCGTCTTGGTTGCGATGATTGGCCTGTCTGTCGTGTTGATGGTACCCGTGGCATCCTTGTTCACAGGGTTCTTTTTGGATCGTATCGTCGATGCGGTCGAGGAGCGCCATTACACTGATTTACCCACGCCAAACCACGTGCCGATGACGGACACAATACTCGATAGCGCAAAGTTTCTGGGACTGCTGATTGCGGTCAACCTGTGCGCGTTGATCCTGTACCTGATCTTTACCCCGATAGCGCCGATCCTGTTTTGGATGGTCAATGGATTCCTACTAGGCCGCGAGTATTTTCAGATGGTTGCCATGCGCAGACTGGGTCGCAAAGGTGCGAACCAGTTGCGCGCGCAGAACAAGGGGGTGGTGTTTTTGGCGGGTGTACTGATGGCAGTGCCACTGACGATCCCGTTTATTAACCTGCTGATCCCTGTGATTGGGGTCGCGACGTTTACACATTTGTATCATCGGGTGAGTGGGCGCGCATCGCAAGCGGTCCTGTAAACATGGCCTGCCGTCAGGCCTGCGTTTGGTTGTAAATCACAGGCATCTGACCTTTCCACATTTGCCAGCTTGTATCGACACTGATTAAGTTTGCCATGAAGTGTGCGACGTTAATACGGCTTGTTGAGCCAGCATCAAAAATTGCACTTCGTATTGGTGACTTGTGAAGCTCGTATTTGGTGGCTTCAGCCTCGTCGATCAATCCATCAGGCCTGATAGCTGCCCACTGGATTACAGGATCGTTCTGGCCAACCTGCGTGCGCAAATAATCCGCTGCCCTTTCATTATCCACATGCGGGGGCAGCACCAAACGTAGGAGGCCGATTACGCATTTTTGACCAAAAGATATCTGCTCGTTAAGATCGCGATTGCTGTTGCCAGTTGTGTTCATAAGCAAAAACTTGACTGGTTTTTGCGGATTATTCGCCCGAATAGCGTCACATAAACGGCTTGTAGCGTCGGTGACTAGCCTGCGTGGCCGCCCAAAAATACCTTTGAAGGTCAGGTTGTGCCCTAGACATGAGGCTACGGCGTTACACCCTTTCACAATCTCGGCCATCTCTGTGTCGCTTAGGTCTAGAATATTCGCTTGAATAATAGAAAGGTTTTCGTGATTTTTAACGGTGTTTGATAAGCTATCAGGCGATCGCACTATGATTTTCACTTTTTGTCCGCGGTTCAGTAATTCTTCCACCAAAAGGCGTCCTGTTGCTCCGCTCGCTCCCACGATTAAGGTTGTCATGTCAGTTCCCCTCCAATGGGTTCGTGTTGTTGATTTAGTTTCTATTGCAGCAGCGTATTTATGCAAATTGACTAAATTGTATAATTTGATATGCATATTTGCATGGATTGGCGTTCTGTAAAGTTTGACTGGAATAAGGCGCGCGCTTTTTTGGTTACGGCCGAAGAAGGCTCGTTGTCTGCGGCCGCGAGGGCCTTAGGTATGGCTCAGCCGACGCTAGGTCGCCAAGTTGATGGGTTGGAACAAGAACTAGGGATAATATTGTTCGAGCGTGTCGGGCGTGGGCTGCGGCTGACGCCTAGCGGGTTTGAGCTGCTAGATCATGTGCGCGAAATGGGGGCTGCTGCTAGCAGAGTCTCTTTGACAGCACTGGGCCAGTCGCAGGCACTTGACGGAACTATCTGCATTTCCGCCAGCGAAACATATGCAGCGGTTCTGCTCCCACCTATCATTGCCAAACTCCGCCAAGAAGAACCAGGGATACATGTTGAGATTGTCGTCGCCAACCATGCTAGTGATCTGCGCCGTCGCGAGGCGGATATTGCAATCCGCAATTTTCGCCCGACGGAACCCGACCTCATTGCTAAAAAAATTGGTGATGCGAACGCTGTCCTATATGCGACCCCAGATTATATCGCCAAGATTGGTAATCCTACAGAAGCATCAGATTTAGGTCGCGCCGAATTCGTTAACATGGATCAAAATGGCCTGATGATTAAGGGACTTAATACACTTGGCCTAGGTCTGACAGAAGCAAACTTTCCGCTGCTAACGGAAAGCTATCTTGTTATGTGGGAACTTGTGCGTCAGGGAGCTGCCATTGGCATATTGGACGCTTATATTGGAGACGCAGACCCAATCGTCCGTCGGGTTATCCCAGAATTGGAACCACTTGTGTTTCCTATCTGGTTAGTCGCGCACCGCGAGTTAAGAACGAACCGTCGCGTACGCATGGTGTACGATTTTTTGGCAAAGGAATTGCGGCGAGGTTGAATGCGCATTTCCAACACCAGTGTGGGTGTCTTCAAGTAATTCTAACTTTTGTTGCGGATACAGTATTGTTTTCAAATCAAAGCCTAATCCCTTGCTAGGGAATTGGGGGCAAGAAAAAACACAACCAATGAATTGAACCCCAAAGATGCTACCTCTCGCTAAGTTCGAGAGTGATCTTTGGGGTTCCAAAATTCATGGTATTGAGAAATGCCTTAATCCTTGCGGAAAAACTTTTTGTCCTTGGCACCTTCATAGGATTTACCCTCGAACTTCTTCCGAGGTTTCTCGTCGTCGCCGCCACCTTTGTAGCCGCCACGATCACCGCCGCCTTTATAGCCGCCGCGATCTCCACCACGGTCACCACCTTTGAAACCGCCACGGTCGCCACCGCGATCGCCGCCTTTAAATCCACCACGGTCGCCGCCGCCGCCCGCAGATGCTTCCCATTTACGGATCAATGCGATGTCGAATTCAGCACGGTGCAAGATGCCTTCGTTGATCCAGACGCAAGAAATAACTTTGCCCGTGATTTTCTCGACCGCCAAACGGGGAGATCCAGAAACCAGTGTTACAACGTCGCCTTCAGTAAGTGCAGTCATGGGGTGTATCCTTGATAAGTTTCCTGTCCCCTATTGGGAACTGGGCGGCTTGTAAATGTCAAACATGTCCATGGTGACCCAGCCTGACAGTATTATCCCGCAGGTGATCGCCCAGATTGGGATGGTTATAATCGTCACCCACATCGCTTTGCGTTTCAGGTTTACGTCGGCTGGTGCGCTGGCATGGGTGCCGGGCACAACTTCGCCTGCTTCGCCTTGCGTTTGCATTCCGATGGGCAGGACCACGAACAGGGTCATAAACCAGATCACGGCAAACATTACGAGGATGGCAGATATAGACATGATAGGTCCTTTCTAGACCTGTTCTAGTTCGACTAGAACGCCGTTAAAATCCTTGGGGTGAAGGAAAAGTATTGGTTTGCCATGGGCACCAATCTTGGGGGAGCCGTTGCCCAGCACCCGTGCACCAGATGCCGTGAGTTTGGCGCTGGCCGCCAAGATGTCGTCGACCTCATAACAAATGTGATGCATGCCGCCATCTGCGTTCTTGCTCAAGAAGCCCGCGATTGGACTGTCAGCACCCAGCGGGTGCAACAACTCGACCTTGGTATTATCCAGTGTGATGAATACCACGGTGACGCCATGTTCTGGCAGGTCCTGAGGCGCAGAAACATCTGCGCCCAAAGTATCGCGGTACAAGGCGGTAGCAGCATCCAAGTCGGGGACTGCGATTGCTATATGGTTTAAGCGTCCGATCATGGTGATCAATTAGCCCGTTAAAGATGCGAAGTCCAATCGCATTCCAAATTTTGTGCCAAATGCGTCGATTTATCCCCGCTGTTAGGAACGTCTTAGGATTCGCCGCGCTATGGTTAATCGACTTTTACGCCCTAGATGAAAGACGATAAATATGCCCAAAGCTGCCGTTACCATCGCAACAGTGCCGACCCGAAGCCCAACGCGTCAACCGCTGCTGGGGATCACTATTTTATTGATCGAAGACAGCCGGTATTTTTCCGATGCCGTTCGATTGTTGTCGATTCGAAGTGGTGCGCGCATGCGTCGCGCAGATTGTTTGGCATCTGCACGGAAACATGTTCGTATTTATCGACCAGACGTGGTGATTGTTGATATGGGTTTACCCGACGGGTCTGGTCTGGAATTTGTGACAGAAGTGAAAGCAACAGCAGATGCACCAAGCGTCATTGCGATTAGCGGCTTTGCCATGCAAGCGGCAAAAGACGCTGCGATTACATCGGGCGCCGATTGTTTTCTTGAAAAACCTTTCTTTGACTTGGCCAGCTTTCAGCAAAATATTTTGGCGGTTCTGCCTAATACCGAAGTCGACACGCGATTTGTTCCACGTGTAGCAGGTACATATGTTGTGCCTGACACCGAAGCGCTGCAAGAGGATTTAAGCCAGATGTCAGTGATTTTGAAAGACGCTGAATCTGCTCAGTCTATGGACGGAATGGAGTATGTCGCGAAGTTTTTGCGGTCAGTTGGGCGGGTTAGCCATGATGCAGAATTGGTCAAGATTGCGGGTGCGCTGTCAGCTCAGTTGAGCGGCAAAGCGGATTGGCGTGCCGCCGCACATGATTTGTTGCGAACCATCCAATTGCGTTTAGATGATCAACCGCAAACTCCGTTGTAAAATGATCTAACGGCAAGCAAAAATATCTCGCGCGGATCGAGCTGCCGTGCCATTGTGTCACTATGAAACTGACCTTTACCTCTGACGAAGGCTATCCTGCAGCGGGTGCATTTGGACTTATCGTTTTGTCCACTGATCTGACCTTAGAGCAAGAGGTCACTCCCATGTTGCATGCGGCGGGGCATGTCCCCTATCACGCGCGCATTCCGTTCGAACCGAACGTCACGCCAGTAACACTGGCGCGCATGGCAGATGATATTCCGCGCACAGCAGAATTATTATCACCAGACATCCCTTACAGAGCGATAGGGTATGGGTGCACTTCGGCAGCGACTGTTATCGGATCAGATCGTGTGGCAGATTTGGTGCAAACGCACCATAAAGATGTGCCAGTGACAGAGCCTATTTCGGCGCTGATTGCTACATGTCGAAAATTAGGTGCGCACAAAGTGGGGTTTCTGACTCCGTACCGCGCAGATGTCTCTGCCGCGATGCAAGAGCGGCTGGGGCAGGCGGGGTTACACGTGACGAGCTTTGCCAGCTTTGAAGAGGAAGAAGACAATAAGGTCGCCAAAATCACTGAAAAATCTGTTCTTGATGGCATGATCCACGTTGGATCAGGCGATTGTGACGTCGTCATCTCGGCTTGCACAAATTTACGCAGTTTTGGTGTGATCGCACAGGCAGAGGCGGCACTAGACAAACCTGTAATCTCTTCCAACTCGGCGTTGCTTTGGCACTTGTTGCGATTGGGCGGGTCCGCGTTTTCAGACGGACCCGGACGTATTTTCCAATACTAAGCGTCGCTAGTTTTCGCAGCTTTTTTTGGTGCAGGTTTTTTCTTGGCCGCGGGTTTCTTTTTTGCGGCTGGCTTTTTCTTCGCGGCAGCTTTCTTTTTCTTGGGTTTACCCGCTTTTTCTACGATCAATTCCAAAGCTTTTTCCATGGTCACGTCGGCTGGTTCAATATCCTTTGGCAGGGTGGCGTTGACCTTTGCCCATTTCACATAGGGGCCATACCGTCCGTCCATGACATTCACAGGCCCGCCTTCGGTAGGATGCTCGCCCAATTCTTTTAGCGGGGTTGCAGCTGCACCACGGCCCGTTTTGTTCGCCTTCTCGGTGATCAATTCAACCGCACGGTTCATGCCAACTGTGAAGACCTCTTCCGGGTCTTTCATATTGGCATAGATTTTTTGCGGCTTTTTGCCTTCTTCTGCTGGCGGTTTTTCCCAAAGGACATATCCGCCATACGGGCCAAACGCAGCTTTCACATCGCCACCGTCGGGATGTTCTCCGACAAGGCGAGGCAGGGACAAAAGTTGCAAAGCGCGATCTAGGCCTACTTCGGACAAGTCCGACCCTTTGGGGATCGAAGCGCGTGGCGGTTTTGGCACCTCTTCGGTCGCCTCGCCGCGTTGAACATATGGTCCAAAGCGCCCTGTGCGGATGCTGATTTTTTCGCCATTCTCATCAACGCCCAACTCTTTGCCGTCGGGGCCAGCGACATCGCCACCTTCAACTTCACCTGACAATGGTCGGGTGTAGCGACATTCAGGATAGTTGGAACAGCCGATGAACGCGCCACCTGACCGCGCGGTCCGCATGGACAAACGACCATTTCCGCAGTTTTTACAAACCCGAGGATCGGAACCGTCTTCATTTGCTGGGAATATATGCGGGGCCAAAACCTCGTTAATTTTTTCCAGCACTTCTGTGATGCGTAGATCAGCGGTTTCGCCGATAGCGGCAGAAAAGTCGCGCCAGAACCGTGCCAGAACGGTTTTATATTCCAGCTTACCTGCCGAGATTTCGTCAAGCTCTTCTTCCAGTCCCGCAGTGAAATCATACCCAACATACTGACGGAAATAGTTTTCCAAGAATGCGATGACCAAGCGACCTTTGTCTTCGGCAATCAGTCGGTTCTTTTCCTTGCGAACATATTCGCGGGTCTGGATCGTTGTGACAATGGACGCGTAAGTGGACGGGCGACCAATACCCAACTCTTCCATCCGTTTGACCAAAGTCGCTTCGGTATAGCGGGGTGGGGGTTGGGTGAAGTGTTGGTTCGGCGTGACAGACGTTTTCTCGGCTTTGTCGCCTTTTGTTAGTTGCGGCAAACGCTTGTCGTCATCATCGACAACGGCATCATCGTCGCGGCCTTCTTCGTAGACTTTCAAGAAACCTTCGAATGTGATCACTTGACCTGTTGCACGCAAACCGACCTGACCATCGTCAGATCCAATATCGACAGTGGTGCGTTCGATTTTTGCACTTGCCATCTGACTGGCAAGCGTGCGCTTCCAGATCAGATCGTACAATTTGCGTTGATCCGCCTCTAGCCGATTCAGGCTGTCGGGCGTGGCTGCCATCACCGTTGGGCGAATACACTCGTGCGCTTCTTGGGCGTTCTTGGCTTTGTTTTTGTACATGCGCGGTTCGGCCGATACGAACTCTTTGCCGTAAAGACCTGCAACCGCATCGCGAGCTTCGGTCACTGCCTCTGGTGCCATATCGATACCGTCGGTCCGCATGTATGTGATATGCCCAGCTTCGTACAAACGTTGCGCTGTCGACATGGTTTGACGCGCGCCAAAGCCGAATTTACG
>CALDZS010000232.1 GCA_937944065.1 uncultured Amylibacter sp.
TCAAGTCGCGGCGCGTAAGACGCGGCAGATACCCAACGCAAGCAATGAGACAACAATCGCAAACGCAATTCCGGGTGCGCCTTGGCAAACCGATCTGGTCGCAGATAGACCGAACCGATAGGTGTAGGCAAAGCGCACTTGCGTGCAAAATCTAAACAATCCTGTTCCAATTGCGCACGCGCACGTTTCATATTGTCAGCGGTCAGAACCAGTCGGTCAGGCGTTAGGCCAAGTTCGCGCAAGTGATCCAACGCTTTGCGCGCTTTCACGCGATCAAAGTTGTCATCATCATTTGATGGATCTTCTACCCAAGAAATACCGCGTCCACGCAAATGCTCACGTAACTCGGCGCGCCGCAGATTTAACATCGGGCGCACCCAAACCAGCCCGATGTCGCGTTTGTGTGGGTACATCCCAGCCAAACCGTCAACACCTGACCCACGTGCCAAGCGCATCAAAACGGTTTCTGCTTGATCGTCGTGGGTGTGGCCAAGGGTGATTGTTTCAATGCCACGCATCCGCGCCCAGTCTGCCAACAATGTTTTGCGGGCAATCCGTGCCGCGTCTTGCAGGTTTCCGTGTTTATCCCAATCGTCCCATGACAAAATATCATGGTGCAATCCAATTATTTTGCACAACCGTCCGACGCTTTCGGCCTCAGCCGCAGCATCCGCGCGCAAATTATGATTCACCGTCGCGACAGACAGTTCGCGCGCATGGTTTTTTGCCCACGCCGCCATCAACGACAAAAGGGCGACACTGTCGCCCCCGCCTGAAACTGCGACACCAATTGGGCCTGCCGCCACATCTGACAAGATTGCGTTGAATCCCGTCAAATCAAGGGGCGCTTTATCCTTGGTCAAGAACAACCCAATGCATGAATTTCTTCGGCAGCCATATCCACCGCTTGCGCGTGATCAGGATAACGATCCGCGACCCCATGCAATGTTTGGCAAGCCTGATCTACTTTGCCCAACTTGCCCAGACCTTTGCCCAAGCCCTGCATCGACAGGCCTGCAAACTCGCCCTGTGGTGCGATTTTCACGCTCGCCAAAAAACTGCGCGCAGCAGCGTTCCAGTCGTCTGTTTCACCTTGCGCGCGCCCCAGCCAATAATGCGCATCGCCCGTTAGGGCAGAGCTGGGGTAGGATTGCAAAAACCCTTCCATCAACAAAATCCCACCAGCGTTTTGCCCGCCTTCGATCGCGCGCACCGCAGCGTCAAAATCTTGTTTCTCGGCCACGGCAAGTTGTACCGTGGATGCACCAGTTGATTCTTCCGATGACGGGGCAACAGTTGCTACGTCATCGCCCCCCAAAGTGGAGGTTTTACCCAAGGTAGAGATATCACCGCCTTCAAGCTCGACCAATCGAAATTCTAGATCACCAATGCGGTTGGTACCGTCTTGAACAACGCGGTCGATGCGGAATTCCAACTGCTCCAATTTGCCAGTCATGGCACGCATTTCTTCTTCAATCTGGTCGATTTTCAATAAGGCTGGGCCGTTCAGTGCCACGTTCGAGCTACCAGTGCTGGTCAGCTCCGTACGCAGGCTGTTAATCTCTGAATTCAACGCCGAAAGCTCGGTTCTGATATCAGCCAAGCTTTGTGCCCGATCTTGTGCCACCACTGGCGACATCATTACTAAACTGACGATCAGACCTGAAAGAAATGCGCGCATGTTAAGGCTCCTTAGCTACCTAATCCGCCTGCGACGACAGTCACAGCACGGCGGTTCTTGGCATAGCAACTTTCGCTCGAACACACTTCAATCGGGCGTTCTTTACCGTAGGTAATGGTTTTGACCTGACCATCTGGCAAACCTTTGGATACCAGATAGTTGGCTACAGAACTGGCGCGTCGTGCCCCCAATGCCAAGTTATACTCGCGGGTACCTTGTTCATCAGCATGACCTTCGATCAGGACAGATACACCCGGATTGCCCAACAACCAAGCCGCTTGGCGGTCCAATAACTCGGCGCCTTCGGCTGTCAGTGATGTTTTGTCTACAGCGAACAAAACGCGGTCGCCAATTGTCTGTTTAAAATACTCGATTGAACTTGCGTCCAAACTGGACTGCGAGACTGATCCCGTATTGCCAGCTGTACCGCCAGCGCCCGTGCCGTTACCAGCTTGACCGTTGGCCGATCCACCTACCGGGATTTCATCCACGGCACCCTTGTCTTTATCACAAGCTGCCAGTCCAAGTGCCATCACGGCAACCAGTGTCAATTTCATTAGTTTCATTTGCTCTACCTCTTTTTCGCGGATTATCCCGCTGTTTTTGGGTTTCTTAGTTTAGTACTTTGGACCAAGCAGGGTCTGATCCATGCGTTGGGGTTTTGATTTTCTTCAAATTCATACCCGTGATGTCGACCGAATATAGTGCTGGCGCGCCGTCGGCACCGCTGGTTTCACGAAAGAACATTATAACACGACCATTGGGTGACCATGTGGGACCTTCGTCTAAAAACGAAGTTGTCAGCACTTTTTCGCCACTGCCATCTGTGCGCATCACGCCAATATGAAAGCGTCCATCGACCATTTTTGTGAACGCAATTGTATCGCCACGCGGTGACCAAACAGGTGTGCCATAGCGGCCTTTGCCGTTTGAAATCCGTTTTGCCGCCCCACCAGAGGCAGACATCACGTAAACCTGTTGCCCGCCACCGCGATCACTTTCAAACACGATCTGGCTGCCGTCAGGGGAAAAGCTGGGCGCGGTCTCAATCGCGGAACTGTTGGTTAGGCGCTGTTTCGCGCCAGAGGCCACGTCGACCAGATAAATATCAGTGTTACCGCGTTCGGCCAACGACATCACAATCTTTTCTCCATTTGGTGAAAACCGCGGGGCAAATGTCATGCCTTCGGCTGTACTTAATGCGCGGCGTTTCAGCGTATCCACATTCATGATGAACACTCTTGGTTCACCAGTTTCATAACTGGTATATACAATCTCGCGTGCATTTGGGGAAAAACGCGGGGCAAGAACGATGGACTTGCTGTCGGTCAAATACCGATTGTTCGCACCATCATAATCCATCACAGCCAAGCGTTTCGTCCTGTTGGCTTTGCCACCACTTTCAGCAATGTAAACCACGCGACTGTCGAAATAGCCTGCCTCGCCCGTCAGGCGTGAATAAATTGTGTCCGCGACTTTGTGCGCCATACGACGCCAATCATTGGCATTGGCGCTGAATTGTACACCGTCCCCAACGGGCGTTTGGGCAAACACATCATGCAAACGGAATTTCAGCTTTAGCGTATCGCCCGATTTTTCAGCCGCCCCGGTAACCAACGCCTGGGCATTGATCGCTTTCCAATTCGCAAACTCAACCGCCTGATTGAAATCAGTGACCTTTGAAATGTGTGCCTCGGCAGGGATTTCACGAAAC
This sequence comes from uncultured Amylibacter sp., assembly GCA_937944065.1. Taxonomy (GTDB): domain Bacteria; phylum Pseudomonadota; class Alphaproteobacteria; order Rhodobacterales; family Rhodobacteraceae; genus Amylibacter. The sequence continues at coordinate 3,396 of CALDZS010000232.1, forward strand.
AAACCCGTGCCGATCAAATCGGAGACGATCACAGACGTAACTTCTGCCGCCAATTTGTTGGACGCCGCATCGGCTCCAACAAACACAGGCAAAGCGATTGGCATAGGCTCGATCACGCCTTTGTTCAATTCCAGTCGAAGGACGCCATCTTGCGCATGGCTGACACTAGGAGCAAGGGCCAGCAAGGCCGCGCTAAGAAGGCATTTGATAGTTTTTTTCATCGTACTGATACCGATTTAGGGGCAAATGTGAATGTGAGGGACTTCCACGAGCGATATTTCGCCGCGGGTAATTTATACGGTTGGCATTGCGTGATCGCTTGACGCGCCGCGGCAAGGTTTTCTCGCCCACCAGAGACAAAGCGTGCGCTGCTTTGGATGAAACCTTGATTGGTCATGGCCACGCGCACAGTCACTGGTTTGTCGGACTTGGTTCGACGTCCTGACACCGCGGACCAACACCGAATGACATCAGATGCGACTGCATTGCGCTCGGATCCATTCAAGCTGCCCGCTGGCTTTGCTTTCTTTTTCGCTTTGGTCTTTGCAACTGGTTTTACAGCTTTCCTTTGCTTAGCCCGTTCTTTCGCACGCGATGCCGCCTTTTTCTTGGCAACAGGTTTTTGCTCTAACAACGCTACTTGCTTGGCTTTTTCTTGTGCTATTTGATCCAGAGCTTTCTCGTCTATCTCTCTTTTAAAGCCCTTTTTATCCAAACCCTCGCCAGATGTGACGCGCAATTCGTCAGGGACAAGGCTCTGCAACATGTCATCATCAGCGAGCAAATCATTCATTGCAAGCTCTTCTGCAGCGGCTTGAGCAGCAGCCGCTTCTTTAGCGGCAAGTTCTTCGGCAGCAGCTTGCGCTGCAGCGGCTTCCTTAGCAGCAGCCTCTTCTGCGGCAGCTTGTGCGGCAGCGGCTTCCTT
>CALDZS010000233.1 GCA_937944065.1 uncultured Amylibacter sp.
CAGGCTGGATGTCAATATTGCACCCGCCAAGAACATCACGACGCCTTGGATCACGACCGGCATTGAAAATGGTGTCGCAAACCCGCGAATGGTGGTGACGACACCCGCCAACAGCAGTGCGGCGGTGGCAAATATCAACAACAACCGGATGATCCAATGAAGGCGTGTGCGTAGGAACGTAGATAGCCCTGTCAAGCCACGCGAGAAACGTCCAGCAACACCGCCCACGACGGGCAGGTAGACAAGTGCCACTAACAGACTGGCGGACAAAACGTAGATCAATGTGACAGGCAACATGCCCATGAATTCACCTGGTACACCCGGCCAAAACAGCATCGGCAAGAATGCGCAAAGGGTTGTTGCCGTGGATGAAACGATTGGCCAAAACATGCGCTTGGCTGCGGCGGCATACGCTTTCATTGGGCCGATGCCCTCGGTTATTTTCTTGTCTGCGTATTCAACCACCACAATGGCGCCGTCCACCAGCATCCCCACAGCCAAGATCAGGCCAAACATCACGATGTTCGAAATAGTGATACCTGTGGTGCCCATAATGGCGAAGGCCAGCAAGAACGATGTTGGGATCGCAAAACCAACCAATAGTGCCGAACGTATGCCAAGTGCTGCAAGGATAACGATCATCACAAGCGCAATCGCGGTCAGAACCGAGCTCTCAAGTTGTTTGATCATCCCATCTACCTGTACGGATTGGTCAGACGAGAAGTTCACAGTGATCGCATTTTGCAGCTCTGGCGGCCACAGGGCGACGGCCTTGTTCACTTCTTCTTTGACCAGCAGCACTGTGCCGATTAAATTCACGCCTTTGCGTTTGACGACCTGCAGTGCAACGGTGCTTTTGCCGTTGAACCGCGCCGTGCCCAAGCGATCCTCGAATGTCAGACGGATATCAGCCAAATCACCCAACGTGATGACGCGGTCGCCATTGACCTTGACGGGCAGGGCATAAACGTCCGCAGGTTCGTCAAAAGATGATGGGATTTTAAAGCTGAACGCGCCCTTAGGGGTTTCCAATTCGCCTGCCGCAATTAGCAAGTTGTTGTTGTTCACGACATTGATCAGCTCGCCCGCGGTGACGTTATACGCCTCGAGTTTCAGCGGGTCGATCAACACTTCGAGCATTTCATCACGGTGCCCAGCTAGGCCTGCTTCCAGTACGCCCGGCATCGCCTCTATCGTGTCTTGCAGACTTGTGGCAACGCGCAGCATGGTGCGTTCGGGCAGGTCACCAGACAAGGACACGACCACGATTGGAAATAACGAAAAGTTCACTTCGTTTATCGAATATTGCTCTGCCCCGTCAGGAAATTCTGCCTCCGCTTGGTTTACCTTGTCGCGCACATCCGCGATTACCGCACGTTTGTCCCAGCCAAATTCAAATTCCAAAGCCACGCCGCCATACCCCTCGGCGGCGGTGCCAGATATTTCTTTTAATCCATCCAGGCCCTTCAGCTTGGATTCCAGCGGTTTGACGATCAGTTTCTCGCTATCTTCGGCGGAAATGCCGGGGAAGGGGACCGATACGAACAAAGCGGGGATATCAATGTCAGGCTCGCCCTCTTTGGGCAGGCCGATATAGGCCATCAGGCCAGCGGCCAGCGACATGAACACCAAAACGATGATCATGCGCGCGCGGTTAGAGGCCCAGTCGACGACACCGATCATGGTCTATTCCTCCTTATATGTGATATCCACAGGGCTACCTGTGACGACATATTCTTGGCCCAGAACAATTACATCTACAGACTGCGGCAGTCCCGTGACCCAGACCCCTTCGATTGTGTCGCGGATGATGGTGACGGGCATGAATTTTGCGTAACCGTTCACGGCAGCGCGGATGCCCAAACGGCCATCGCCGTCTAGGGTCAAGGCCGATTGCGGCAACAGATGCCCCTTGGTGCCTTCCAAATCGATATAGATGTCGGCAGTGGATCCGTCGCGAATTTTCAAATCGTCATTGGGAACCAACACTTCGACGCGGAAAGTCCGCGTCACCTGATCCGCAGAGCGCGAGACGAAGCTGACGGTGCCTTGCAATGTTTCACCCGAAATCAACACTGCCCCGGCAAGCGCGTTTTCTGCGATGCGTGCGACCTGTTGTTCGGTGGCATAACCAACCAGTTTGATGGGGTTCAACGCGATAACCCGTGCACACGGCGCCCCCGGTTGCAACAAGTCACCCAATTCTGCGCTGTCCGATTCCAACAATCCAGAAAACGGTGCGATGATTTTTAAGTGTTTGATATTGTTTTCCGCACGGATCACCGCCGCTTCGGCTGCTTCTAAGGTGGCTCTGCGACCGATTGCTTGGGTTTCAGATGCAAACCCCTTTTTCACCAGTTCTGCACTGGCGGCATTGTTCTTTTGGGCTTCTGCCAGTCGCGCACGTGCTTCGGCCAGATCCGATGCTTTGGTGCCCGGGTCCAGTTCGCACAGTAATTGACCTTCGGAAACCAAGGTTCCTTTGCGCAAGGGGGTAGACGTGACTTGGCCAGAAGTTTCGGCCTTTACTTCAACAAATTTGAACGCACTGGTTTGGCCGCGTAACAGGATACCTGATCGCACATCTTGCTCCAATGACTTGCTGGCGAGTACGGAAACGGCCTTGTCTCTAGCGTTTTCAGCAACGGCATCTTTGGGCAAGTTGGCTTTGGCACTCTCCACCTCGGCTTTGGCCGCGGCCAGTGCAGCCTCTGCCTCGGCTTTGGTGGCCTCTGCCTTTGCGATATCTTCGTTGATTTTCGCCAGTACGGCGTCTTCGTCACCGTTGAAATAGGTCAATAAATCATCACGCTTTAGGATTAGCCCAAGGATCAATGCGCAAACTGCAACTGCTGTTATCAAAGAGGAGAATTTCATAATGAACCTTGGAATCTAAAAACTGAAGTGAGCGAAGCTTACTCGCCCGTTTGACAAAGCTCAACATCCGTATTGCGGATGTGACCAATCGTCATCGGTCACAATTAATTTACCCTCGCCATTTTACCTAAACTAGCGCAAACTGGCGAAAAGCCAGCAAGCAAAGGCCTGTTCAAATGTCGACCCAAAGTACTCTGTCTAAAAAATCCGCGGTGGGTGACCCCGCACAAGTGTCTGAATCCATGCCCAAGCGGAAAAAGATGACCGTGCCTGCGTTCACAGCGCGCAAAGGCGGCGATCCGTTGGTGTGTCTGACGGCCTATACCGCGCATGTCGCACGGATTGTGGATGAACAGGCCGATATGATTTTGGTTGGTGACAGTCTAGGTATGGTGATCCACGGAATGCCGAACACGTTGGGCGTGACGATGGAGCATATGATTATGCACGGCCAAGCGGTGATGCGCGGTGCGGAAAAAGCGTTGGTTGTTGTCGATATGCCGTTTGGCAGTTTTGAAGAAAGCCCCGAAGTGGCGTTTCGCAATGCTGCGCGCATCGTCAAAGAAACGGGATGTACTGCGGTGAAGCTAGAAGGCGGCATGGAAATGGCCGATACCATTCGCCATCTGACCGCGCGCGGCATTCCAGTGATGGCGCATGTGGGGTTGATGCCGCAACAAACCAACACTGCAGGCGGGTTTAAAGCGGTGCGTGACACCGATCTGTTTGATGCAGTAATTGCGGACGCCAAAGCGGTCGAAGCGGCGGGTGCGTTTTCTGTTGTGGTCGAAGGTGTCGCGGTGAAACTGGCCAACAAAGTGACCAAGGCAGTGGACATTCCTACAATCGGAATTGGTGCCAGTGCTGAATGCGATGGGCAAATCTTGGTATTCGAAGACATGATCGGTCTGTTCCCAAGGGTTCCAACCTTTGTAAAACGCTATGGTAATATGGAAGATATGATGCGTGATGCGGTGGAACGCTATGCAGGCGAAGTTCGCAGGCGCGAATTTCCAAACGAGAAATATACCTACAAAGCCAAAACCGACGAATAGACCCACGAATTTGGTTTCATTTCAAAAGACCCGTCAATTGTGATATGATCGGAATCAATTCAAAGATCCGATTGCCATAATTCAGGAGCGTTTATGCCTAATCCCGTTATTAAGACGTGTGCCATCCTGACCAGTTTTGGTTTACTGTCTGGGTGCACAGGCGAGGTACCCTTTGGGCTGATCGATCCTGTTAGATCAGATTTCGCAACAGTGTCTGCAACGGGCGTCATTGATGTCGAAATTACCAATGATCTGCAATTTGTTACCGACACAAATGTCTCTGGCGCGGGCGGATATACTGCGGTGGCTGGCAGCAACGACACTTATTTCGGCGCTTATGCAGGGTTGATGGATGGCACCGATATGGGCGCCCCGGTAACTGGGTCTTCTACCTTAACTGGTACATGGAAAATTGCTGGCGTGACCAATATCGCGCGCGGAATCACTGCCACAACTGGTGACGTGTATACGAATTCTGGGTCTGTTACTCTAAATGTGGACTTTGCCAATCAGACGTTGAAAACAGCACTTTCGATACCAACGACGATAGACCGTTTGACGGTTGATGCAGACATCAATGCGACGAACTTGTCTGGCACAGTGAAATATCGCCCAGAAACCAGTGCGGCCAGCGCATCTGGAACGCTACAAGGTCTTGTTGGTCAAGGCGGCGCCATGGCTGTGTTCCACGGCGAAGAAATTAGCGATGTGTTTGCTGGTGGTTTACAGGCGAATTAGGCGACTGAATTTGCCACGCGTTTGCGCGCCATTATCTGCTTGGATTACCCCGTCATTTTACGCTAGTGTCCCGCAAGGACGCCAAGGAGAAGATGCGTGAGTAATACCGACAGTTTCATCGAAGAAGTCAGCGAAGAAGTACGCCAAGATAAACTATACGCCATATACAAGAAATATGGCTGGATTGCTGGCTTGTTGATCGCGTTGATCATTGGTGGTGTGATCTATTCTGAATGGTCAAAGGCCTCGGCTGCGCGCACGGCGCAAGCAAACGGTGACGCTTTGGTTGCGGCCCTGGATATGGATGATCCTACAGCCCAAGCAAGTGCGTTGGAAGCAATTGCGCAAGACGCAACAACCGCAAAACCGTTGATCGAAATTCAACGTGCTGCAGTGTTGGCTGACGCAGGTAAAATTGACGAGGCGGGTGCGGTTTTGAACGCAATGGCCGTCTCGCCTGATACACCGAAAATCTATCGCGAGTTGGCAGCATTAAAGGCCGTGATCTTGCTTGGATCAAAAATGGACAGTGAAAAGCGTCATGCGGCTTTGGATGCGATGATCCGCGCCGAAGCCCCGTTTCGCACGATTGCAATGGAACAAAAGGCACTGGCCTTTGTCGATGATGGCGACCTTAAACAAGCTACTGGTCTGCTGACGCGCCTGTTGTTGGAACCCGAAGTGCCGCCAGCCTTGCGCGCACGGGCTGAACAAACACTTGTCGCACTGGGCGGAGAAGTGCCTGAAATCGCGCAAACGCTTTCGGACGCGGACGGATTGCAGTAAGTTAATCGCGGAATTACCTGAATAAGGGCTATAAGACTATGAAACAGCATATGTTAATCAAACTGGTTGCCAGTGCAGCAGTGGCCCTGACCCTTGGTGCGTGTGACAAGCGCGACAAAGAAGACATTTTGCCAGGTGTGCGTTTGAACATCGATGGCGAAGTTGTTTCTGAACAGTCATTCGATCAATCCCCCTCTCGTGCGATTTCGTTGCCAACCATGTCTGCGAATGCGGACTGGACGCACCGAAATGGCAATGCCAGCCATTCTATCCGCCATCCGTTTTTGTCTAGCGCGCCCAGCCTGCGCTGGTCCAGAGATATCGGTTTGGGCAACACAAAACGCGCTTTCTTGTCGGCTGATCCAATTGTAGCTGACGGCCGTATTTTCACACTGTCATCGGATGGTCAGGTCACAGCCTTGTCACCGTCAGGTGCACAAATTTGGACGCAAGCTTTGGCGCTGCAAAGCGATCAACGCCATATCATTTCGGGCGGCGGTCTGGCATACGGCGGCGACCGCCTATTTGTCACAACAGGGTTTGGCGATGTGTTCGCCGTTAATCCTGCCACTGGCACGGTGAATTGGCGTCATAAATTGAACCAAGCAGCGTCAGGTGCACCGGTTTATTCCAACGGCAAGGTCATCATCGTATCAGGCAATTCTGCCGTGACCGCGTTGCGCGCGGACAATGGCCGCATCTCTTGGTCTCGTGACACACAACAGTCTGCAACGGGACTATTGGGCGCTGGTGGGGCAGCTGCCGCTGGTCGCGTAGCCTATATTCCATTCGCGACAGGTGAAGTAACGGCGACCTTGGTTGAAAGCGGCTTTCAGTTGTGGACGCAAGCCTTGTCAGGCGGCCGCGCTGGTGTTGCACGTGAATTCGTGAACGCGTTTTCGGGCGAGCCTGTAGTGACCAACGACACGGTTTATGTTGGCACCCAAGCGGGCAAATTAACCGCGATCAACAAACGCACGGGCGAGCGTCGCTGGACGATAAACGACGGTGCCTTGGCACCCGTATGGCCGGTCGCTGGCTCTTTGTTCATGTTGTCGGATGAAAACAAATTAAAACGTCTCGACGCGTCAGACGGATCAGAAATCTGGTCAGTTACGCTACCTTCTTTTGGCAAACCTGAAAAAGCCAAAGATCACATCGCGTATTTCGGGCCGATTTTGGCAGGTGGACAGATTATCTTGGCAAGTACCGACGGCATATTACGCAAGTATGACCCTGCAAGCGGATCGTTTGTCGGTCAGTTGTCTGTGCCAGATGGCGCGGCGGCGACCCCCGCAGTGGCAGGCGGTATTCTGTATGTTCTGTCGTCCACGGGTACATTGCACGCTTTCCAATAGGCTCAATTGGGTCTATGGGGGGCTAACACTAGCTAATCACATTGAATTCATAGGCAAACCCATGTCCTTTACACTCGCAATCGTTGGTCGCCCCAACGTGGGAAAATCAACACTGTTCAACCGCTTGGTTGGGCGCAAAATGGCCTTGGTCGATGACCAGCCAGGTGTGACGCGCGACCTGCGCGAAGGCGAAGCGCGTTTGGGACCGCTGAAATTCACCGTGATCGACACGGCGGGTTTGGAAGAGGCGACGGATGAAAGTCTGCAAGGGCGCATGCGTCAGTTGACAGAACGCGCCGTGGAAATGGCCGATATCTGTCTGTTCATGATCGATGCGCGCGCGGGTGTTTTGCCAGCCGACCGCGTATTTGCTGAAATTCTACGCAAAAAATCTGCTCGGGTTATTTTGGCCGCGAACAAGGCCGAAGGTCGCGCAGGCGAAACGGGCTTCTTTGATGCGTATTCATTAGGCTTGGGTGATCCAATCCAATTGTCCGCCGAACATGGCGAGGGTGTATTTGATTTGCAGTCCTTGCTGATCCCCATCGCCGAAGAGTTCAAAGACCAGACTCATGAGTTCGAACCAGAGACTGATATCGAACTGGACGAAGATGACGCAGGCGAAGAGATTACATTCTCTGAGGCGCGTCCTTTGCAAATCTCGGTCGTTGGGCGTCCGAATGCGGGTAAGTCTACTTTAATTAACAAAATCCTAGGCCACGAGCGTTTGCTGACAGGGCCAGAGGCGGGGATCACCCGCGACAGTATTTCCATCAACCATGAATGGGACGGCGTGCCGTTTCGTCTGTGGGATACGGCGGGTATTCGCAAGAAAGCCAAGGTTCAGGAAAAACTGGAGAAACTGTCAGTCAGCGACGGCCTGCGCGCCGTTAAATTTTCCGAAGTGGTGGTCGTCTTGTTGGATGTGCAGACCCCGTTCGAACAACAAGATTTACGCATTGCCGATTTGGCCGAACGTGAAGGCCGCGCCGTCGTTATCGCGATTAACAAATGGGATATCGAAGACGAGAAACAGGCCAAGTTGAAAGACTTGCGCGAAAAATTCGAACGCTTGTTGCCGCAATTGCGCGGGGCGCCGATGGTGACTGTGTCTGGTAAAACGGGCAGGGGATTGGATCGCTTGCATGGCGCGATCCTAAAAGCACACCGTGTTTGGAACAAACGTTTGACCACGGCGCAATGTAACCGCTGGTTGCTTGGCATGACCGAGGCGCATCCACCACCCGCCCCCGGCGGGCGGCGCATTCGCCTGCGTTACATGACCCAAGTCAAGGCGCGTCCGCCCAGTTTTGTCATCATGTGTTCGCATCCTGATCTGTTGCCAACCAGTTATTCGCGATATCTTATCAATGGGTTACGCGAAAATATGGACATGCCTGGCACGCCTATTCGCATGTTCATGCGTTCGCAATCGGACAAGAATCCGTATGCGGATAAGAAGGAAAAGAAAGTTACGAAGTTGAACAAACACGTCGAGGGTAAATTCCAAAAAGACGTGGGACGTGGCACCAAACCTGGTGGCAAGGGGCGTAGCAAACCGACACGCTTGTCTGGGCAAAAACCGTCCAAATCCCGTGGTCCGAACGGGTAACGTCGCCAGTTATATAATCTGTAACAACCGCGCCGCTTCTTCTTTTGGATGTTTCAACGGTGCGCGGTCTTCGCCGGGGAAAAACCGTGCGCGCGTGGCTGTGGGCATCGGCGCGGGCTTGAATCCTTTGACGGTAATATTCGCATTTTCAGTCTCGGCCGCCCAACTGGCAAATAGAGCCCTTTGCGCAGATTTACTGGCGGCATAAGCCCCAAAGAATTTCTGCCCCGTGCGCGGATCATCACAATGAATGGCAGTGCCTGATTTGGCTTTGAGCAGCGGTTCAACATTCGCGATCAATCGCGCGGCGGCGGTGACATTGATGTTTACCGATTTCGCCCAATCTTTGCTATCCACATAGGGAACTGGGGATAAAGGTGCGGCATGGATCGCCGTGTGAACCCACAGATCAACACCGCCCCACCGATCAAAGATCGACTTGCAAAGGGATGCGATGCTTTCCTCGTTGGTGATATCCAGCGGTGCCAACGTGGCGGTGCCACCTGCCGCCTGAATGCGATCATCTAACTCTTCCAGCGCGCCAGAGGTGCGGGCGACTGCGATCACATGTGCACCTGCGCTGGCCAACGCCTCTGCCACGGCGGCACCAAGGCCGCGCGAAGCACCGGTTACCAGCGCAATTTTACCTGTCATATCCGTCATCATTATCGCCTATTCTAAATGCTGTCTTACACCGCAGCCTGCATCGTCATAGATATCTAAAAGTGCATCGAATGTAATGCCATTTTCTTGCATATCATACAGTGGATGCGCTGTGTCTGTTACGAAAAATTCTGGGCGGGCGCGGTTGTCGCAAGCGTGCAGACTGCCTTCTACTGAGGCATCGTTCATTTGCGGCACCTGATTGCCCAGCCAGCTAAAAAAGGGCCCGATCTGCGACTGCGTGTCGGTATTAAAACTGTTCAGATAGGTCTCGAAATTCTCGGATGCCAAACTTCCCCAAACGCCATAACTGAAACGCGTTTGTGAACCAATGATTGGAATCGGTAAAACTGCGCGCGCAAAGTAATGGCCATCATGGATGCAGAAATCGTCAGTTAGAATGTTTGGTTCAGTTTTCCGCAGCTCCTGAAATTCAGAATTTGGCCTTGGATCGCTGGTATTCGGCCATGATTGAGGGCAGGAAAAGCCGATGTCGAAAACGCCGTCAAAGCTTTCGCCACAGCAGCTACAGACGCGGTTGGCATCGTGAAACTTGACCCAACGTGGATCTTGGTCAAGTCCCGTCATTACTCGGCAGCCAGTTTGAACCCTTTGGCGATCTGGTCGCGGGGTTGAACCGGATATTCGCCCGAGAAGCAGGCATCGCAATAGGCGGGCGCTGCGTTGTCGCGCCCGTCTTTGATACCACATGCGCGGTACAGCCCATCAATCGAAATGAATTTCAGACTGTTCACATTCAAATGCATCCGCATTTCTTCTTCGGTCATGGTGGCCGCCAGCAGTTTTTCACGTTGCGGTGTGTCCACGCCGTAGAAACAAGGCCACGCGGTAGGTGGTGATGCGATGCGGAAATGGACTTCGGATGCACCTGCGTCCAAAATCATTTCCTTGATTTTGCGCGAGGTCGTACCGCGTACAACGCTGTCATCGACCAAAATCACCCGCTTGCCTTTGATCAGCGCGCGATTAACGTTTAGCTTCAGACGCACACCCATGTTGCGGATCTGCTCGGTCGGTTCAATGAAGGTGCGACCCATGTACTGATTGCGGATGATACCCATACCATAAGGGATGCCGCTTTCATGGCTGAACCCGATGGCGGCAGGTGTGCCGCTGTCAGGGACTGGGCAAACCAGATCAGCGTCAACTGGCGCTTCGCGTGCCAATTCCACCCCGATTTGGCGACGTGTTTCATAGACGGATTGCCCGCCAACAATACTGTCAGGACGCGAGAAATAAACGTTTTCGAATATGCAAGGTCGTGGCGCGCGTTCTTCAAACGGGAAACTGCTGTTGATGCCATCTGGGCCGATCACGACCATCTCGCCGGGTTTGATATCACGCACATATTCCGCACCGATAATGTCCAGCCCGCAGGTTTCAGAACTGAGCGCGTAACCGTCGCCGATTTTACCCAGCACCAACGGGCGCACGCCGCGCGCATCGCGCACACCGATCAG
>CALDZS010000234.1 GCA_937944065.1 uncultured Amylibacter sp.
GCTGGATTTGATAAGTACTTTCAAATCGCACCATGTTTCCGCGACGAAGACCCGCGTGCTGACCGCAGCCCGACTGATTTCTATCAGCTGGATTTGGAAATGTCGTTCGTATCGCAACAAGACGTGTTCGACACAATTGAACCCGTACTAAAGGGCGTGTTCGAAGAATTCGGCGAGGGCAAACCTGTGTCCCAAGATTGGCCGCAAATCTCGTATAAAGATGCGGCCCTTTGGTATGGCACTGACAAGCCTGACCTGCGTAATCCGATCAAGATGCAAATCGTATCGGATCATTTTCGCGGTTCTGGTTTTGGCATCTTTGCCAACTTGCTGGAAAACGAAGGCACAGAAATCCGCGCCATCCCAGCCCCCAAAGGCGGGTCGCGCAAATTCTGTGATCGTATGAACAAATTCGCCCAACAAGAAGGTTTGCCTGGTATGGGTTATATCTTTTGGCGTGATCAGGGCGAGGGACTAGAGGCCGCTGGACCGTTAGCTAAAAACATTGGGCCAGAGCGTACCGAAGCAATCCGTCAACAGCTGGGCCTTGAACTGGGTGATGCGGCCTTCTTCTTGGGCGGTAAACCATCGGCGTTTGAAGGCGTTGCAGGTCGTGCCCGCACCGTGATCGGCGAAGAGTTGAAATTGACCAACCCAGACAGCTTTGAATTCGCATGGATCGTTGATTTCCCAATGTACGAGCGCGACGCGGAAACCGGTAAGGTTGATTTCAGCCACAACCCGTTCTCAATGCCTCAAGGCGGTATGGCGGCGTTGGATGCAGAAGATCCTGAAACCATTCTTGGCTATCAATATGATCTGGCCTGTAATGGATATGAGCTGATCTCTGGTGCGATCCGCAATCACAAGCCAGAGATTATGTACAAAGCATTTGAAATCGCGGGCTATCCGAACGAAGAAGTTAACAAGCGCTTTGGTGGCATGGTCAACGCGTTTACCTACGGCGCACCACCCCACGGTGGCTGTGCGGCAGGTATCGACCGTATCGTGATGCTGTTGGCAAATGAAAGCAATATTCGCCAAGTGATCATGTTCCCGATGAACCAACGTGCCGAGGACTTGATGCTGGGCGGGCCGTCAGAGGCGACCAACGAGCAGTTGCGCGAGTTGAATTTGCGGATTATTCCACAAGAAAGTTAATCAATACGTGCCTTCGGGCGCGGATTTCCTGCAAGGCTTGCCATATGCGCGTTCACAAAAAACACACCAATTTGTTGTTCAGCTTTTTCTTGTCCTGCTTCATGTCTTTGATCGTGTCTGGCATTTCGACTGCGCGCACGATTGGGCTGGGTGCTGATTTTCCGCTGACTTGGTTGTTCAACTGGTTGCCGTCTTGGGGCATTGCGTTCCCGGCTGTGCTGGTCGTGGCACCATTTGTGCGCCGTCTTGTCGCGCGAATGGTCGATACCGACGCATAGCAGCTTGTCGTTCTTGGATTTCTATGGTCACCTAAACTAGGAAATGTGATTGAAAAGGCCGCAATATGAGCTATCCGATTGATCTGAACAACTTGCCAGCCGGGTTCACACCGTTGGCATCTGAACCTGTATTTGATCCATCAAAACATCTGGCACTTGAGCCGCCTTCAGACATCTATTCGTTGGCGGATCTGGGATATGGTGCTGATGATATAGCGCAATGCCCCACCGAATTTGGCGCGACCTCGGTATTTCGGGTTCTATCGAGTGAGGGCGCGGCCTGTCTGTTGGATGTGTGTCAGCAGCTAGAGGCGTTTACAACGTCGAACCCGCGTATTGCGCGCAACACGCGCGGCGGAGTTTACCGGTCTGCCTTTTTGCGCGATCTTTGTTTGTCGCCTGATGTATCGGAATTCATGTCACGGCTGGCTGGGATTTCACTGTCGCCGCATACGATCCCGCATCAATTGGGGCATCTGAATTATGCGCCCAATGAAGTGGGTGCGGATGTGGATAAATGGCATGTAGATACGCTGCGCTATGATTACGTCATGTTCGTGACTGATCCAACCAAGGTCGAAGGCGGTGCGTTTCAGTATTTCAAAGGCACCAAGCATGAAATGGCGGAACTTAAAGCAGCAGGAAAGGCTGTACCAGCAGATCGAGTGATTGCGCCCGCGATGCCTGGACCTGGATATGCGATTATGCAGCAGGGCAATATGGTGGTGCATCAGGCCAAGGGGCTGACTGCACCTGGTGAACGGATCACCATGGTAAACGGCTATGTCGCTGATCCTGCGGTGGCGACGGATTACACGCGCTATGACCAGCTGTTGTTTGCCGACCCGCCCGAGATAGTGACGGCAGAGTTTGCGCGACATGTGGCGGTACAGGCGGGGGCTAAGCTAGCTGCGTTTTCACAGGGCGCGGATTTCATAGATAACCCTGAACATTATGCGGCGCAGATGGATGCTATAGTGCAATCTTTACAATCTGCCGTGGACGAGATGCGTGACAGCTCTGAGCGTAAGATGGAACATTTCGGCAGTTAGGATGTACAGTAATTCAAATGCAAAGAGGCGCGGAAAAATCCGCGCCTCTTTATTCCATTTTTTGGAGCTTGTGGCTAGCCTATCGTGTTTAGGATCAAGAAGATCACACCAGACAAGATCGCTGCGGCTGGCACAGTGATTACCCAAGCGGCGATGATGGTCATGAAATGCGATCGGCGTACCAGTTTGCGGTGCTTGCGTTTGGAGGAGCCTACTTTGCCAGCCTCTACTGCTTTAACTTCTGCAACGCGTTTGTTGTTTGTGGTGACGCGCCAATGCGCCTCGCGGAAGAAGCCAACGCCGAACACAGCGCCCACAGCAATGTGAGTGGAGCTGACGGGTAGGCCAAGCCATGACGCAATGATCACTGTGATCGCGGCTGACAATGCCACACAGTAAGCACGCAGTGGGTTGAGTTTGGTAATTTGTTCGCCGACCATTTTAATCAATTTTGGACCGAACAAAAGCAGACCGAACGAGATACCGAACGCACCGACGATCATCACCCAAACTGGGATCGCGACCTTGGAGACAACTTCGCCTGCTTCTGCTGTGTGCACGATGGCCGCCAGTGGACCAACTGCGTTGGCGACGTCATTGGCGCCGTGGGCAAACGACAGTAGAGCCGCCGCACAGATCAGTGGGATCGTGAACAGGTTGCGGACAGATTCTTTGGTGTTCGGTTTGCCTTCAGACTGGCGACGGATGATTGGACGCATGACAAAATAGGCAATCGCAAATGCTACGACACCAATCATTAGGGCGGTTGGCAATTCAATTTTAACGATTTTCTTCAGGCCTTTAACCGCCAGATAAACCGAAAATGCCATCGCCATGATCGCGATCATCACTGGCACCCAACGGCGGGCTGCCGCAATCTTGTCTTGTTTGTCCGAAACTTGTGATTTGATAAACCACAAGAATAGCGCAGCAATGATACCACCGAGCATGGGCGAGATGACCCAAGAGGCGGCGATCTGGCTCATTTTGTCCCAGTTCACGGCTGCGAAACCAGCAGCTGCGATGCCTGCACCCATAACGCCACCCACAACAGAGTGTGTTGTTGAAACAGGCGCGCCAACCCATGTGGCTAAGTTCACCCAAAGGGCGGCTGATAGTAGGGCTGCGAACATAGCCCAGATGAAGGTATGTGGGTCACCGACTGCCGCAGGATCAATGATCCCTTTGGAAATAGTTCCAACCACATCACCACCAGCCAATAGCGCACCGGCACTTTCAAAGATTGCCGCGATGATCAATGCGCCAACCATCGAAAGGGCACCAGACCCAACGGCAGGGCCGACATTGTTGGCTACATCATTGGCACCAATATTCAACGCCATATAGGCGCCGATCGCCGTGGCCGCGATGATCACATAGCTGTCAGAGCTCCAGCCAAGCACAAGTGTTGCGACCAAACCTGTGATTAAGATGAAGATGAACGCATAAAACGGTGCTGCATATTGCTGGCGCGTTGCTACTGTTGCTTGTTCTAAGGATACGCGGCTTTTCAGATCGCGATCCAAAGTTTTATTCGGGCGTGGTTGTTTGTTGACCATCGGTCGTACCTTCCATTTAAAGCGCGACTCGGTCCCGCCATCTTTGCCCACCGACTATGAAAGTTATGTAACAAGAGTGTGACAAAGAGCTTGAAAATTCGCGCCAAAACAGGCTTCTTGAAAGAAATAGAAAGCAAGTCATATGGCAAAACCATCCAAGGGCCGGGTGTTGGTGGTAGAAGATGAACCATCGCAAATGGAAATCCTGTCTTATAATTTATCCGCTGACGGCTATGACGTGGCGAAAGCCTTCTCTGGTGAGGAAGGTTTGTTGATCCTAGAAGAGCAAGAGGTTGATCTGGTTTTGTTGGATTGGATGTTGCCTGAAACCTCTGGCCTAGAGGTGTGTCGTCAGATCAAGCGCGGCAAGGCGACCAAATCAATCCCCGTGATTATGTTGACCGCGCGCGGTGAAGAAGATGACAAAATCCGAGGGCTGGACACGGGAGCAGACGATTACGTTGTCAAACCCTATAGCGTCAAAGAACTGTTGGCCCGTGTGCGCGCCAGCCTGCGCAAAGTTGGCGGTGATAAGGGCGTGGATGTTCTGCGTTATGAGGATTTAGAAATCGACCTTTCACGCCACGTGGCAACGCTATTTGGCAAAGCGCTGAATTTAGGCCCACTGGAACTTAAAATGCTTTGCGTGTTCGCCGCATCCCCCGCAAGGGTCTATTCAAGAGAGCAGCTTTTGGAACGCGTTTGGGATGACAATCTAGATGTCGAAACCCGAACTGTTGATGTGCATGTTGGCCGTTTGCGCAAACATCTAAACGCGGCAGGTGGGGGCGATTACATTCGCACAGTGCGCGGCATCGGATATGCATTGGATCGGATATAACGCGCCTTGTGAAATCGATAAATAATCTTATCTTAACCTTATGATATTCACAGATTTCACTCGCGCCTTATCGCAACTTTCAGATACTCGGTTCCTAAAGGTTATGGGGATTGGCATCGGCCTGACTATCGCGTTGTTGGCTGCCTGCACCATAGGTGTGCAATGGCTGTTGCCAGACAGTATTTCACTGCCTTGGTTTGGTGAGATACTATGGATGACAAAACTGTTGTCAGGTTTCGTCTTGGTTGCGATGATTGGCCTGTCTGTCGTGTTGATGGTACCCGTGGCATCCTTGTTCACAGGGTTCTTTCTGGATCGTATCGTTGATGCGGTCGAGGCGCGCCATTACACCGATTTGCCCGCGCCAAACCACGTGCCGCTGACGGACACAATAATCGATAGCGCAAAGTTTCTGGGACTGCTGATTGCTGTCAACCTGTGCGCGTTGATCCTGTATCTGATCTTTACCCCGATAGCGCCGATCCTGTTTTGGATGGTCAATGGATTCCTACTAGGCCGCGAGTATTTTCAGATGGTTGCCATGCGCAGACTGGGCCGCAAAGGTGCGAACCAGTTGCGCGCGCAGAACAAGGGGGTGGTGTTTTTGGCGGGTGTACTGATGGCAGTGCCACTGACGATCCCGTTTATCAAC
>CALDZS010000235.1 GCA_937944065.1 uncultured Amylibacter sp.
GGCAGTCCAATTCCGTTGTCAGCGACGGTTATGACGATACCTTCTTCGGTCTTGCTCATCGTCACTTTTATCAATCCCTCATACCCCTTACTTCCCACCGTTTCCGCATAAGTTTCAATGGCTTCGCCGGAATTTTTCAACAAATTAGTTAACGCTTGCCCAATCATTGTTGCATCAATATCCGCCATAACTTGCCCAGCTTTGTTGCTGAAACTAATCGACACTTCGTTGAAGGCCGCTTGGTTCAATACAACAGCGCCTTTAACCAGTTCGGTTAGGTTGGTTTCACGCTTTTCAGGTTCAGGCATACGTGCGAATTTTGAGAACTCGTCAACGATTCGCCGCAAGTCATTGGTTTGGCGCACAATGACGTCGGTGTACTGTGTTAAATCCTTCTCATACTCGCCCAACATTGGGCCGAACTTCCGTTTCATACGTTCGGCAGACAATTGAATGGGCGTGAGCGGGTTCTTAATTTCATGGGCAATTCTACGCGCGACATCGCCCCAAGCGGCGGTGCGTTGCGCCGAAACCAAATCCGTTACATCATCAAATGTCACAACATAGCCCTCTAGGGTATCCGCATCATTGCGACGCTCTGTCATCCGCACCAACAGGATTTCTGCGTTGCCTGCACGCGTCAAACTGATTTGTTCTTGTTTGGCCTTGATAGTGCGATCCCCGACAGCATGAAACAATGTCGAAAACTCGGGCACAGCCATTTCGATATCACTGCCCATGTCCTTAACAGGGTCCAAATTTAACAAGCCTGCAGCGGCCTTGTTCATCACCGAAATCTTACCCGACGCCGTAAGCCCAAGAACCCCTGCGGTCACCGACGTCAGAACCTCGTCAAACAGGCGGCGGCGACGTTCGGTTTCTTTGTTTATCTCGATCAAATCATCGCGTTGTTTTTTCACCTGCCCAGTCATGGTGTTAAACGCACGGCTTAGAACCGCAATCTCGTCATCGCCTTTTTCCTCGATAACGCGCACATCCAAATCCCCCCGCCCAACGCGCTGTGCCGCCCCCGCCAAACGCCCCACTGGGCGTGCCAAACGTTCCGCAAATATCAAACCAAGCCAGATCGCAGACAGTGTGATGATGGCCGCAAAGGCCAGATAGATTAGACTGAAATCGAACAGCAATTGATCACGTTCGCTTTCCATTTGATTGTAGAATTGAACCGTTTCTTTGGTTTCATCCAACAGTGACAAGATCTTACCATCAACTTCGCGTGCGACGTATAGATATCGATCCGCAAATTTTGACAATCGAACCAGCCCTCGAAATTCATCGTTTGACCAGTCTTGGATAACAACAGTTTTCCCTTCTGCTGCTAAATCCATTTGGGGATCTGAAGGGATTTCAAAATTAAAACGATAACTCAGTTCGCCACGCGCACGAATATCTTTGGACCCATCGATGATATAGGCTTCTTTCAACCCGCGTTGCACCGAACTTTGCAGACGCGTCAGTGCCAAACGCAATTCGCCATCTGACATAAATGGTTGTTGGCGTTTTTGATCGTTCAAAAAGAACGTCATAAATTCCAGATCTTCTTGCAGGTCGCCTTTCTGCTCATCCTGATAGGCAGTCGCCGCTGACAAGGATGACCCCACAACATCGCGCACACGTTCAGAGAACCAACCTTCTAGCCCCGCGTTGATCACCAGGGCTGCGAAAACCGCAACCAGAACTGTCGGTATCAGTGCCAAAATGGCGAACACACCAGACAAGCGCATATGGAGTTGCGATCCAGCCGAATTTCGTTTGCGTGCCAAATAAACTTGGGCGATTGCCATAACAACCAATGCCACGATGAAAATCGCATAGACGAAATCCACAAACAACAGGCTGCGCATGAAGCTGGAGTTTCCAACATCTGGGATTTGCCGCAGTGCCACAGTAGTGGCGATAATCAACAGCGGTCCGATCGCCACCAAACCAGCAGCCGTCGTCAAACGTACCGCAGGACGTTTGCGCCAGCGGTTAAACTGGTTCAGCTTTCTGATCTGCGGCAGGTATTTCATGGGACTTGCTGTTCCGCGTTCACGCTTCTGGTTCAAAATGATCTACATCATTTTCTTACTGCGCGTCACAGATATGTCCAAATCACGAATTTTTTTGCGCAAAGTATTGCGGTTAATCCCCAATAGCTCTGCCGTTTTTATTTGATTTCCTCGTGTCGCGGACAGCGACAGGGCGATCAAAGGCAACTCTACTTCGCGTAAAATCCGATTGTACAGACCTCTTGGCGGTAACGCATCGCCGTGTAAATCAAAGTACCTTTTGATATGTGCCTCGACTGACGACGATAATTTATCATGGGTCAAAGGCGATGCGCCACCGGTGGCTTTCGGCATTTGATCCAAGCTTTCTTGTACAAAACTGGCTTGAATTTCATCCTCTGGGGACATTACGACCAAACGTTTTACAAAGTTTTCCAACTCTCGCACGTTGCCCGCCCAATTGCCGTGACGCATCAATTCCAAGCCTCGTTTGGAAATACTTTTGTTAGGCAAGCCTGAGGTTGCAGCCTGCTGCAAAAAATGATGGGCCAATTCTGGTATGTCACCGATACGGTCGCGCAATGGCGGCAGCTGGATGGGAACAACATTCAGCCGATAAAACAGATCTTCGCGAAACTCGCCTTCGTTGATCAAATCCCCAAGGTTGGCGCGTGTGGACGAAACAATGCGAAAGTTCTTGGCTTTCACCGTGTCAGACCGAAGCATCTCCAGCAAGTGCGCCTGCGATTCTACACTCATCTCCGCAATTTCATCTAGATGTAACGTGGCGCCACGAAGTGCTGCATCAATCCCTCGGTCTTCTAATCCACCCAGCATCACCCCTTCGATCTTATCCGGGCTAAGCGTAGCACAGTTTAGCGTTGTGAAATCTTCGGCGTGACGCGGTCCCAGATCATGCAGCGTTCTAGCAAGCAAGCTTTTGCCCGCGCCGCTTTCCCCCGAAATCATAACGCTAAGATCGGTATTCAAAACTCTGGCGAGCAATCGGTACACCTCTTGCATTGCAGGCGCGCTGCCCACCAATGGCAAGTCAGTGTTTTGGGATGCACTCAAGCCGCCAGATACATCGGACCCAGACCTGTGCGCCAAGGCTTTGTTCACTTTCCCCAATAACTCTTTAAGGTCGAACGGTTTTGGAAGGTAATCATACGCACCAGATTCCGACGCCTTAATCGCTGTCATCACAGTATTCTGCGCTGAAATCACGATCACGGGCAAACCCGGACGACGTCGGTTGATGGACGGTATTAGCTCCAATCCGTTGCCATCAGGCAAATTCACATCGGACACGATCACATCGCCTTCGCCCTCCTCCACCCAACGCCACAGCGTGTCCAGGTTACCAGTCGCGCGCACCTTGCATCCAGCACGCGTCAGGGCTTGGGTCAGCACGGTTCGAATTGTGCGATCATCATCAGCGACCAATATTGTTCCGTCCATATCCCTAACCTACCTTTTCATCTGTCCAAACGGGCAACCGCACCACAAAACGCGTGCGTCCGTCCTCGCTGTCACATTCAATCAACCCGCCATGTCCAGCGATAATTTTGGATACCAGCGACAGTCCCAGTCCTGTTCCATTGACTTTGCTTGACACGAACGGCTCGAATATCTCGTTTATCAAGCTGTCGGGAATACCTTTGCCATTATCACTCACTTCAATCTGTAATGGCAGGCTTTCAGTTTTACCGCCAACCATCGAAAATTTCATGCCAGAGACATAGGAAGTGCGCAATCTGATGGCGCCAGCCTGATCCCCCACTGCTTCCGATGCGTTCTTGATCAGGTTTTGAAAGACCTGCATCAACGGATCAAACTCGCCCGCCGCATCTGGCAAAGACGGATCAAAGTCCTTGTGAATAGTGACATGCGCGCCATAACCAGCCTGCGCTGCCGTCACCGCTCGTTCTAATACCGTATGAATATTTACCGCTGCGCGATTGGTTGGGCGCTGATCGCCAAACTGTTCTACGCGGTCCACCAACATCCCAATACGCTTGGCCTCTTGTTCGATCATCTCGGCCAATTTCTCATCTTCGCTATCCGCATTCATTGCCAACAATTGCGCCGCACCAGAAATTCCCGCCAAAGGGTTACGGATTTCGTGTGCCAAAGTTGCTGCCATCGCCGACACGGATCGTGCAGCAGTAATATGGGTCATTGATTGGCTCATCTTTTGCGCCACACCTGTGGGCTGCAATATGAGCAAGATCGCACCTGCGTGGGCGTCTAGAAAGGTAACATATAGATTGCACGACATCTCGCGGCGCGTCGCGGTTGCCACATCCACACCATACTGCGTGACCGAGGACACTTGATCGCGCGCCTGTTTCAGTGTGTCCAAAATAATAGAATTCTGGCCAAAATACTTTGAAAGTAACTTGCCCTTCATGTGTGCGTTAGACGTTTGTGCCAAAGGCTCTGCCGCCATATTAGCGCGCATAATCGTGTCATCAGCCGCAATCACGAAGGCGGGGAACGGCAGGGTTTCCCAGATAAGATCAAGGCTGATATCCACTACGCCACCGCCTCTAGTCGGTCCAGTATGCTACTGATCAATGTCATGACTTCGGTGTTGTCTCTGCTGGTCATAATCTGGCGACGCAAAGGTTTTGGCACCTGTAGTTGATCCATGTACCAGCCCATATGCTTGCGTGAAACACGGTTGCCTAATTCTGCCCCGTAAAAGGAGAGCATCGCGTCGTAATGACCGGTCATAAGACTTACAAGCGCGTCGCCCTTTGGAATTTTGGGCGCAGCTGTGCCATAAACTTCAGCAGCAATTTGCGCCAGTATCCAAGGGCGGCCATAACTGCCACGCCCTACCATCACGCCAGCAGATCGGGACTGATCCAATGCCTGCCGCGCAGTATTTGCATCAATAATGTCGCCATTGGCAATCACTGGAATACTTACAGCGTCGCTGACCTCTGCGATCGCCGCCCAATCGGCCTGCCCTTTATAAAACTGTTTTCGGGTGCGCCCGTGCACGGTGACCATCTGCACACCCGCCGCCTGCGCCCACTTTGCCAATTGTGGTGCGTTCAAACATTCTTCGTCCCAACCAAGACGCATTTTTAGCGTGACTGGTACTTTAACGGCAGCGACA
This sequence comes from uncultured Amylibacter sp., assembly GCA_937944065.1. GTDB lineage: Bacteria > Pseudomonadota > Alphaproteobacteria > Rhodobacterales > Rhodobacteraceae > Amylibacter. The sequence goes on from CALDZS010000235.1 coordinate 5,143, forward strand.
ACTGCCTCGATCAGCGACACGGCGAGTTCTGGTTCTTTCATCAAGGCTGATCCGGAATAGCCACTGGTGACTTTCTTGGCAGGGCAACCCATGTTGATATCAATAATATCCGCCCCGTTCGCTTCGCATATCCGCGCGCATTCCGACATCCAATGCGCTTCGCGCCCTGCGATCTGTACAGATGTACCGCCAACACCAAAGCCCAGCTCGGCACGCGCCCGCACGGATGCTTTTGCCTCGACCATTTCCTGACTGGCTACCATTTCGGAAACCACTAGCCCCGCGCCAAAGCTCTGCACCAGATTGCGATACGGCAAATCCGTGATCCCCGCCATCGGGGACAAAAGCACAGGCGGGTTGATTGCCTGCTTTCCGATCATAAATTCTGCCATGACCATTTTATAGGCAGATGCGCTGGGGCGAGCAAGTCACAAGTTCATTCACGCGTTGCGCAATTGTGTCGGTGCGATATAACATTGCTATGTCATATGGAACAGTCATAGTCGCCGCCGGTCGCGGCACCCGAGCGGGCGGAAAACTACCCAAACAATACCGTAACTTACGCGGCGTACCTGTTCTACGTCACACGATTGAAGCGATCCTTGCTGTGCCGCAAATCAATCAGCTTGTGTTGGTTATTAGTCCTGAAGATCAAGCACTGCTTGTTGACGCAATTGCCACTTTGTCCGACGCTAGAATTACCGACATAGTTTATGGCGGTGACACCCGCAGCGATAGCGTGGTCGCTGGACTAGAGAAATTAACCACCGAATTTGCCCTGATACATGATGGCGCGCGTCCATTGATCGATGCGGCCAGCATGAACCGCGTACTGGATAAGGTCACGAAAACAGGTGCTGCCTTTTGCGCCTTGCCTGTCACCGATGCGTTGTGGGCTGTCTCAGACGGCAACGCCACGGATGCAATGCCACGCGATACTTTATGGCGCGCGCAAACTCCACAGGCGTTCCGCACGACAGAGATCTTAGCCGCCCATCAAAGCAGCGATATGCCAGCGGACGATGATGTCGCAATGGCACGCAGAAGCGGCATTGCGGTCACGCCCGTCATGGGTTCGGAACGAAATATCAAAATCACCCAACCCGAGGATTTTGCGTTGGCTGAGCAGCTATTAGGATCACAAATGGATATCAGAACAGGCAGTGGGTACGATGTGCACGCGCTAGGCGAAGGCGATCATGTTGTTTTGAACGGGATCAACATCGCCCACGACGCCGCAATGATCGGGCATTCTGATGCGGATGTTGCGATGCATGCGATCACAGACGCGTTGTTCGGCGCGGTGGCGCAAGGTGACATTGGTCGCTGGTTTCCACCGACTGATCCGCAATGGAAGGGAGCCGCCTCAGACATCTTCCTTCGCAAAGCAGCAGAGGTCGTGCGCGAGGCAGGATTTGAAATTTCCAATATTGACTGCACCATCATTTGCGAAATGCCAAAAATAACTCCGCATGCGACTGCGATGCGCGAAAATCTGTCCCACATTCTAGCATTGAGCATTGATAGAATTAGCGTAAAAGCCACCACGTCAGAGCGGTTGGGCTTTACCGGTCGCGGCGAAGGTATTGCAGCGCAAGCCACTGCTACAGTCACTAAAGGGTAACGAGATGAGCAAAATATTAGCAACTTGGTTCTATTCAGGTCTAGCACCGAAGGCTCCGGGCACTTGGGGATCGCTGGCGGCACTTCCGTTTGCGTTCGCGATGTACTTGGCAGGATTTTCTACGCTGGCTTTGTTGGTCGCTGTTGCACTGATTTTTGCGATTGGCTGGTGGGCGACCGAGATGGAAACCAAGGGGAAAGACAATCATGATCCTGGTGAAATCGTTATTGATGAAGTTGCAGGGCAATGGCTGGCCCTTTTGCCTTTGTTCCTTTCACATGTAAGCCCCACCCCCGCCCAAATGATCTTTTGGATGCTTATCGGGTTCGGGTTATTTCGTCTTTTCGACATATTCAAACCTTTCCCCGTCAAATGGGCGGATCAGATGGACACATCTTTCGGGGTGATGTTTGATGACATTCTAGCTGGCCTAATGGCAGCATTTGTGCTGTTGGGTGCGATGTCTTTGTTTAGCGGCTTATGACCCAGCAACTCGCTACCTCAGTACTCTCAGCCGCGCGTGCAGCAGGGCTGCATATTGCCACGGCTGAAAGCTGCACTGGCGGTATGATTGCAGCTGCCCTAACAGATATCGCGGGATCATCTGATGTTTTTGACCGCGGGTTTGTAACTTATTCGAATGCGGCTAAGAAGCAAATGATCGGGGTGTCCGAAATAACGCTCAGCGAACATGGCGCTGTGTCTGAACAGATCGCGGCTGAAATGGCAGTCGGGGCCTTGGAAAACTCTGACGCCGATATCGCTGTTTCGGTGACTGGTATCGCTGGCCCCGGCGGGTCAGAACATAAACCTGAAGGGCGGGTGTGTTTTGGAATTGCGACCAAGGGCCAGCCTGCATTTACCGAAACAATTGAATTCACCGCACTTGGCCGCGCGGCTGTGCGTGACGCGACCACTATACATGCGCTCAAGCTACTGCTCAAAACCATCAAGAATATGAGCGCCTAACAAACTGCCATCTTTTTCAGCAGTGAGTGCTTTCATTGTCTATTTTTTAGGCAACCAAGGATATCGACAGCTGGTCACTACATCAAACTCTGTCCATTGTTGCTGCACTTTTGTTTAAACCCGCAACGCCCTTAGGGCGACTAAATTAAAAGAGGGTTTTCAAATGAACGGTGCAGATACAGCTTGGATTATCGTCGCGACGGCGTTGGTTCTATTTATGACACTTCCAGGGCTCGCGCTGTTTTATGGTGGCCTTGTACGTGCGCGCAACGTCCTGTCGGTCTTTATGCAGTGTTTTGGCATTGCATGCCTCATGTCAATCTTATGGCTGGCATTTGGCTATTCGATCGCGTTCGGCGACGGCAATTTGATCTGGGGCGGTTTGGGTAAATCGTTCTTGAATGGTATCACTGCTGACACGGTTTCTGGTACAATCCCAGAAGTTTTATTCTTTGCCTTTCAAATGACCTTCGCAATCATCACCCCTGCTCTGATCGTTGGGGCCTATGTGGAACGCATTGGGTTTGGTTTTGTCATGGCTTTCTCAGCCGCTTGGATGTTGTTGGTTTATGCGCCCGTAACACATTGGATCTGGGGTGGTGGCTTATTGTCAGGCGCCGAGGGTGCGTTATTCACCGCAGGTGTCAAAGACTTTGCAGGTGGTATCGTTGTGCATGAAACGGCTGGTCTGGCGGCACTCGTTGTCGCGTTTTTCCTTGGTCCGCGCAGACGTATGAATGTTCCACCCCACAATCCTGGCTTTGTCATGCTGGGTGCAGCCATGTTGTGGGTTGGTTGGTTTGGCTTTAACGGCGGATCACAGCTGGCCGCTGATGGCGGTGCTGCGATGGCAATCACCGTCACGCATATCTCTGCGGCAACCGCATCGCTTACGTGGGCGCTGTACGAACGTATTAAATACGGCAAAGCGTCGTTGGTCGGTATGGTTACCGGTACGATCGCGGGTCTTGCGTCCATCACTCCCGCATCAGGTTTTGTCGGTCCCGTTGAGGCCATGTTCATTGGCGCTGTCGCTGGTGTCTTGTGCCAAGTGGCCTGTGGCTGGGTCAAGAAGGGCCTAAAAATCGACGACACTTTGGATGTGTTCGCGGTTCACGGCCTAGGCGGTATGTTCGGCACGATCATGATAGCTGTCTTCGGAACAGTTTTTGCCAAAGAAGGTTACGAAGGTGTTTGGGCTGCGCAATTAGGCGGTTTGCTAGTTGTGGGTATCTTCACTTTGGTAATGACGACAATCATTGTTAAGCTTGTCGGGCTAGTATTTGCCATCCGTGTGGACGAGGAATCAGAGGTTAACGGCCTTGATCTATCCACCCACGGTGAACGCGCATACGACATGGCATCCTAAGCTACATCGAAACAAATCAAAAACGCCCTCGACCAAGTCGGGGGCGTTTCATTTTTCAAACAAACCCGTTTCATAACCATCGATGGTTTTCACGTTCTTTTTGCGCCAAAACTCTTCAACACCCTCAGCACCTAGTTCATCGAAATACGGAACTAATTCGTCATGTAC
>CALDZS010000236.1 GCA_937944065.1 uncultured Amylibacter sp.
TGCTTACATGTGTACTGTTCGCGCGCGTAGCATTCATTAGAAAACGTGCGGACGTCATTCTAAGTGCGAAACCAAATCGGATTGAAGACAAGCCAACCATCAAGTGTCGCTTTTGGGCAATAATCCTTCGCCAGCTTGCTATGATAGGACTAACATAAGGAAAAGAGACCGATGGCGAAAAGAGAACGCAGTGGCGGACGCGCAGGAAATGCAAGACGCGGATCGAAAACCATCATCGAGCAGATGCCCTTTCAACAACCGATCAACATTGATCGCCCGACAGAGCCGTTGGACGAAGAAGGTGTGCAAAACGTCCACAATGGTGTGATGGATATCTTGGAAAATATCGGCATTCAGTTTATGAATCCTGACGCGCTGAAAATCCTAAAGGATTTTGGGTTCAAGGTGGATGGTGAAAACGTAAAGATGGACCGCGAAACGGTGACAGAGCTACTGTCCTACGTGCCGCGTGAATTTGATATCATGCCACGTAATCCCGCGCACAAAATCACACTTGGTGGCAATCACATGGCGTTCGTAAACGTGTCGTCGCCGCCTAACATGTGGGATTTGGAGCGCGGCAAGCGGGCAGGGGATTTCGAAGGCTTCAAGGATTTTATGAAGCTGACACAGTATTTCAACTGTATCCATGTCGCGGGCGGATATCCTGTGGAACCTATAGATATCCACGCGTCTGTGCGGCATCTGGACTGCCTGTATGAAAAGCTGACCCTGACGGATAAAGTTGTGCATGCCTACGCGTTGGGCAAAGAACGCGTCGAGGATGTGATGGAAATGGTGCGCATCGCTGGCGGGTTGACCCACGAAGAATTCGACGCGAACCCGCACATGTACACCAACATCAACTCTGTCTCGCCGCTAAAACATGACTATCCAATGTTGGATGGAACCATTCGTTTGGCCAAGCGCGGTCAGCCGATTGTGGTGACGCCCTTTACATTGGCAGGGGCGATGGCACCCGTTACGATGTCGGGCGCTGTAACCCTGTCGTTGGCCGAAGGCATTGCTGCGATTTGTATGATTCAGATCGTCAAAAAAGGCTGCCCCTGCATGATCGGTACGTTCACATCGAACGTTGATATGAAATCCGGCGCACCCGCATTTGGCACACCCGAATATGTCCGTGCGACGCAGATGACGGGGCAGATGGCGCGTTATTATGGATTGCCGATGCGATCCTCTGGTGTCTGTGCGGCAAACGTGCCTGACGGCCAAGCGATGTGGGAAACCTCAAACTCGCTTTGGGCGGCGGTGCAATCTGGCACAAACCTAGTGTATCACGCGGCAGGATGGTTGGAAGGCGGGTTGATTGCCAGCCCAGAGAAATTCATCATGGATTGCGAATTATTACAGCAAATTCAACGTTATATGAACCCCTCTATCACGGCAACCACACAGCAAGATATTGCCATCGATGCGATCAAAGAGGTGGGGCATCTGCCTGGTGCCAACTATTTCGCGATCGATCATACCCAAGAACGCTATGTCGAAGCATTTTACGCACCGTTTCTGTCTGATTGGCGCAATTATGAAGCGTGGGATTTGGACGGTGCGACGTGGACAGCAGAACGTGCGCACAAGATTTACAAAGAGATTATTGCCGAGTTTAAGCCCCCCGCAATGGATGACGGGATACGCGAAGAATTGGCGGAATTTGTCGAACGGCGTAAACGCGAAGGCGGCGCGCCAACAGATTTTTAATCTTTCGTTTTTGGTTGCTAAAATTTCATTAACTATCTCGGCTTAGGTTGGCGCAGAGAATTAATGAAAGCGATCCAAATGCACGGAATGATCAATCGTGGGTTAGAAAGTTTCGTCCGTAGAATTTACGGTGCGAATGTGTGGCGCGACGTTTGCACATTCTCTGACCTTTCTGTGCACTCCTTCGAGGCAATGCTGTATTATGATGACCTGATCACAGAGACCATTTTGGACACGGTGGGTGAACTTAAAAACATTGCGCGCGCCGATCTTCTAGAGGATTTCGGAACGTTTATCGTATCCGAACACAGTTCCCCTCGGGTACGAAAACTGCTGCGTCTGGGCGGCGAAACATATGAAGAGTTTCTGTATTCGTTGGAAGACTTACAAGACAGGGTGGGTTTGGCGGTTCCCGATCTCGATTTGCCCCTCCTGACGTTAGAGGTGTGTTCAAGTCGCAAATTTGTAGTGCATTCAGAAAGCGCGAAAATCGGGTACGGCCCAATTTCCTTGGGTATCTTGCGTGCGATTGCGGACAGTTACGAATCTTTCGTTGTCATCAAACATAGTGTGAAAGTTAAAGAAGACATATCAATTGACCGCTTCCAGATTGAAATCATGGAACAAGTGATGCCTGACACACATGTTCAGATGAGCGAAGCAAGCTGATGGCCACTGGACTGAAGATTGAACTGGATTCTGATGCTTTGAATCGCTTTTTACCGATGTACATGCGGATAAATATCAAGGGCACGGTCACCGAAGTCGGCTCTAGCTTACATAAAATGTTCGAGCGCACTGATTTTGTTGGATCAAATTTTTTCGATCTTTTCGAATTTCGCCGCCCGCATGGAATCGATACAGTCGCTGATCTTGACTGCGCGACCCAAACAAAGATTGTGTTGAATCCCCGATTTGGGGGATTGCGTCGACTGCCAGGTTTGATTTCAAAATTGGGCCAGAACCAAGGATACCTGCTAAATATCTCGCTTGGGTTGGGCCTGTTTCGAACTTTGAACGAGGGAAAGTTGCACGCAAAAGATTTCGCACCCACTGATCCCAGCCTAGACATGATGTATCTGGTCGAGATGCAATCTGCCTTGTTAGAAGCATCGCGCGGGTTAAACAATCAATTGAATGGTGCGAAAATTCTGGCCGAGGAACAAGCACTCAGTGATTCTTTAACGGGTCTGAACAATCGCCGATCCTTGCGTCGGTTCATTCAAAAACTAATCGACGATGATCGTAGTAAACAATTCTCTGTCGTTTTGATTGATTTGGATTTTTTCAAAACGATAAATGATACCTTGGGTCATGCGGCTGGCGATTTTGTTTTGAAACGGGTGGCCCGCCAGCTTTTGTCGTCAACCAGACCCACGGATATGGTGGCGCGCGTCGGCGGGGACGAATTCGTGCTGGTCTTGCCAGACTTTACAGAAGAAAAAGCACTGGAAGCGTTCGCAATGCGGATTGTTGAAGAACTGAGTGTCCCAACAAGTTTTGCAGGCGAACAGTGCCAAATTGGTGCCAGTGTGGGGGGCATCGTGACCGACGGTGGGTTTCCAGATAGCGTAGAGCAGATTTTAGTGAAATCAGACGAGGCACTTTATGCGTCGAAAAACGCTGGCCGTGGTCGTGTGACAATTGCATCTGATGTTCAGTCTTTGCCGAATTAAGAGCGAGGTGCGCGCGCAATCCTGGCCAGTGCGCTGCTGAACATGGTTTTGTAGGCCCTCGAACTGACGAACTCCGCCACCCATCAAGCAGTTAGACGGTCGGAGTTTCGACCAAGTCAGAATACTTTGGGTGATGGTACCAGCGCCCCGACTTGAACGGGGGGCCTCCTGATCCACAATCAGGCGCTCTAACCAACTGAGCTACGCCGGCACTGCGCGTCAATTAACGTCCCTTTGCGCTGAATGCAAGTGTGTATCGTGCACTTGCGCAAGGTCATTTGTCTTGTTAGCGAAGGGATAACAAAGGAGCGGCATCATGGGTATTAACTCACCAAGCGACACAGAAGCGAATCTGCAAATTGGACCAACCAGCGACGGCATGGTTCGACTATTTATCTTGTCCAAAGATATCGAAATTCCGATGGATTTTGATCCTGAAGAAGCGACCGAGATAGCCGAAGAGATTATGGCAGCGGTGGCACGTGCAAAGGCCGTGCAAGCCTAGACTTAAATTCGCGGATCGGTGAAACTGGCCAATCGTTGGGCTGTATTGCGCGCGAACTTCAAGGTGATTTTCTTGCGCCGCGCAGGGGCGAGCGCATCTAACGGCGCATCGGTAATAATTTCGGCGCCGTACCCATCCGCAAATATTAAACCGGTGTCAGCTGGCAATATGTCTGTTGGAAAGTCGGCTGGAACCGCAAAAAAATATCTGTCGCACCATTCTAGATAATTCTGCCATTTTGCATCTGATTGAAAATCGGCCACACTCGATTTAACCTCGATAACCCAAACCTCGCCTTTGGGGGTCAGCCCGATCACATCAACACGTAATCCGCGTGCTGGTACGAATTCTGTCAATGACGCCAGGTCCAGTTGTTGCAAGTGGCGCTGCACACCACGCGCCAAAATTTGACCAGCTTTTTTATCATCCATCATAGGCGCAGTAAAACCAAGGCTAGGGCTCGAGTAAAGCTATATCGCGCCGATCTGATGCAACCGGTCAGAGTAGCGCACGACCAGCGCGTCCATCGAATATTCCTTTTGGATTAACGACTGGCCTTCAAAGGCGCGATCCTGAGCGTGTTTGCGATCAACATCAATGTGGTGCAGATTATGTGCAATCTCGTCAGGGTTCACATCGGCCCATTTTGCCCCGACCGCGTCATAGATTGCTTGCCCGTCTGGGACTGGGGTCAGGTGTGGACGCACCAGAAAACTGGTTTCATGGGTGCAAAAATCTTGGGTACCACCAAAATTCGTAGCAATCACAGGTTTAGCGAGCGCCAAACCATAGGCCGCCAGATACCCGAACCCTTCACCGCGGTGGGGCGATAGGATGCAATCGGCAGACGCCAGCAAATCCATATAGGCATCGGTGCTGAGGAACTTTTTAATCACCCGAATACGCGAGTCGGCTTGTGCAAGTTTATCAATTTGTTCGGTTTGATTTTGCGGATCACCCCAGTGTCTACTGACGGCAGGGGTGGATTTCACTATCATTCGATGATGCGGGTGGGTCTGCTTTGGGAATGCGATTTGAAACGCCTTGACTGCGGCCAGCGGATTTTTGCGCTCTACTGAAGAATGAAAATCAAAGGCGGTTAAACAGGTCATACCTTTGGCGTCATTATGTGTGGTGTTGGCTAAAAATGTCAGCTCTGGCAGTTGCGGGATGCCTTTGCCGATATTGGTCACACATTTTACGCCCTTGTCTTTGTAAAGGTCGGTCACAAAGGTTGAGGGGGTCCAAATTTCGTCCAACATGCGGGCGCCCAAATCATGTTCTGCGGGCAACTCACTGGTTTCCCACAGGGCGTAACCGATGTGATGAATATCGTTTCGGTGAGCGAAATCGGGCGACATCAGGTGCATTGGGATGCGTTCAGCGTTCACGTGATGGATCGCAACGTTGCGTTTCAATACCTTGGTCGCAGATTGCCTTGGTTGTTTAACATCATAGAATTCATGAGTATCTCGTGTGCGATATGTCAGCCCCATGCGCGCCAAGGCAAGGCAGGTCATGTTCATGTTTTGCGCCAAACCAGAGCCGCCAGTTTGCAACCCTATCACACTGATTGAGCGGCGTTTGGCCAAAAAGTTGAGGTTCAGCGCGGCAACCGACTTTAACATAGGGTTCAGTGCGGCCGCTTTGGCGTCAAACCATTGTGTTAATCGCACATCTTTCCACAATGCGTTGGGATCAAGGTCGCGCGCTGTTTGTCGGCACAAGATCGCGATCAGCAATACCAGCCCTGACGGGCCAGATGGTTCACGTGTTGTTTGCAAAGCAGTGCGCAGATCGCCACCAATGTCATCCAGCGTGATCTCGCCATTGAAAAACGCACATAACATGTCGATGTGATGCAATTCAGGCAGATCCAGCGTTTGCTGTGAGGCCAGATTCAGCGCTGGAACCCAGCCAGATGGTACAAATTTATGCGCTTGATTGGTGTACCACCGCGCAATTTTTGGTGCATTAGTGTCTGAGTCAATTCCGTCTTCGGCATGCAATCTATACAGATGCAAGGCATAGGCGGATGTGGCAACGCGGCTGTCATTCGCAATCGCCAGATCCAGCGCAGGATAGGGCGGATCGGTGCGCATGATCGGCTCTACTGGGCCGCTATACGTCACAATGCGCTTGACCATTGGATGATCTTGCAACCGTTTTGACAGGGATAATCTGCAAATCAACGCAAGCTCTGGGTCTTTTGCGGGGGCGTTTTGAACCGACATGAGGATTGATTTCGCGTCCATGCGGCCATTATCATATGCATGGCGCGCATGCTGTTCGACGATCGAGGCGGCGTCAACGCCCGAGATGTCGCGAATTTTGTCCCAATCCTTTTGCGGAATGCCCAACGATGACGCAAGGCCCAATGACACGATGTCGGCGGTATCGGGGAGCTGCACGAATGTTTTAAACAAGGCCAGCTCTGCCTTTGTGCCGACCAGCCAAATCGGTTTTTTCTGATGTAGCAGCGTTTGCGCAAATCGACCTATGCGCACCCGTTCTTTAATGCGGCGCCACGGATGTAGTGTCGAAAAAATGGGAGTCAGAACGGCAGACAGGTACACCACAATGTCCGAACAGTCTTTCAGACTGTCAAATACGGCAGCGCTGGTTTTTTCATACTTGTAGTTGGTCGCGAAACTAATTTTGTGCTGACTGTGGGCCGCACCGTGGCCTGCCACCGTATAGACAGGGATTTGCGCGCGCAGAAGGTTCGCGGCATGTGCGACGCAAGGGTCTCGGTCAATCTCGGTTTGAAAGCTACCATAGATAAAAAACCGCTTTGGAACAAGATTGGGAAGCTTGGACTCATTAGGGCGCAATACAGTCTGGTGTTTCATCGTAATCCTCTTGCCAATGGTGCAAGAATAGCGACTGATCGGTTAACAAAGGATTTACCTAAAATTGGATGAAATGCGCGGGCTTGAGGAACCGCCCCCCATGCCCTATATATAGTCTGTGGCAGGTGCTGCCCTTTTGGTTATAGGTTCTATTCCAGTGGCCGATAATTTTTTTCGAGGGAGCTGGCTCTGTAACTGACCGTGGTCTATTATAACTGGCGCCCACCTAGTACGCTAGGCTCTCGGGAATAACCCACCTAAACCTCTGCGATCCTTCGGGAATGCGGGCCTGCCACACTAACATTCGGAACACTTTATGGATATCAGCGATCTAAAATCAGCCGCTCGTGTGGCCGCGTATGACGCGCGCAAAATTGCGCATGGTCAAAAACTTGATTTGGACGCGAATATGCAGCTGCTGTCTTTCATCAAAGCGCAGGATAAATCTGCGATCATATCTGCGTACATGCCCATCCGCACCGAGGTGTCGCCATTACCCGCAATGGAGGCCGCGCATATGCGCGGTTATCAGATATGCGTGCCCGTAGTGATGGGCAAGTCGATGCCGCTGGAGTTTCACCACTGGACACCTGACACCGAAATGATCGAGGGCGCTTTTGGGGCGATGATTCCCAAAGATGGCCAAATCCTAGAACCAGATGTGATCATAACACCCTTGCTGGCGTTTGATATGGCGGGGTATCGATTGGGGTATGGCGGCGGGTTCTATGACCGTAGTTTTGAACAGCTGTCCGAGAAAAAGAAAATCACTGCCGTGGGTTACGCGTATTCTGATCAAGAATTGATGATCGTCCCGCGCGAAGAAACGGATTACCGGCTTGATAAAATCATCACTGAAAAGGGTCTCTTGTCCTTTGACAATTAGAGGCGTATCGCTTTCGCCATGAGACTTTTATTCCTTGGCGATATTGTGGGGCGTGCTGGACGGCGCGCCATTACCGAAAACATGCCGCGTCTGCGTGACGAGTGGCGGTTGGATTTTGTTGTAATCAATGGTGAAAATGCCACGGGTGGCATGGGTCTGTCGGCTGGTCATGCAAAGGATTTGTTGGCGGCAGGGGTGGATTGTATCACTCTTGGTGATCACGCGTTTGATCAACGCGATATGATGAGCTTTATCGCATCAGAACCGCGGATTATACGTCCGCTGAACTTTGCAGCAACTGCACCTGGCGTCGGATCGCGAATGTATACGGCCCAAAACGGTAAGAAAGTCTTTGTGACGCAGGCCTTGGGGCAGGTGTTTATGAAAAGACCTTTTGCCGATCCGTTCTCGCATCTGGATGCTGTGTTGAAAACCGCGCCACTGGGTGGTTTAGCACACGCAGTCTTGGTCGATTTTCACGCAGAAGCAACATCAGAAAAGATGGGCATGGGGCATTGGCTGGATGGCCGCGCGTCTTTGGTTGTTGGAACGCATACGCACGTGCCGACAAGTGATACGCAAATTTTACCCAAAGGTACCGCATTTCAATCGGATGCAGGTATGTGTGGGGATTATAATTCAGTTATCGGTATGGATATCGAAGAACCGATGCGCCGTTTTGTGACGGGTATGGGCAAGGGACGGTTCCAACCCGCCAATGGCGAGGCGACGCTGTCAGGCGTATTTGTCGAAACTGACGACGCGACAGGATTGGCCAAGACAACAAGCGCCGTGCGCTATGGCGGGCGTTTGTCGCAACAGGTTCCAACATGAAATCAACAAACTGGTTGTTTGGTGTCTTGATATTGGTCGGGGCTTGTTGGGGGATGACCATTCCATTGTCCAAGATCGCCGTGTCGACAGATTTTCCGATTTCTGGCATGATCTTTTGGCAAGTGTTGACCATCGCGGTCATCTCTTTCTTCTTACAAATTCGCACCGGAATTTGGCGCGGTTTGAAACGCCGTGACGTGATGATGTTCCTTGGCGTGGCAGCCCTTGGCACGCTGTTTCCCGCCGCGATACAGTTCAAAGCCGTGCAAAACTTGCCTGCTGGCATCATGGCCATTGTAGTCGCATTGGTGCCGATTTTCATTTTGCCCATAGCGTTGTTTACAGGCAAAGAAACTTTTGCATGGAAACGGTTGTTCGGCGTGTTAATGGGGTTGATTGCGATCCTTTTGTTAGTCGGCCCGCCTGACAGTTTGCCAGATCAATCCAAGGCTATTTTCATATTGTTGGCCATACTCGCGCCCCTGTCTTATGCGTTTGAAGATAACTTCATCGCGTATTTCGGCCTTGGTGAGATGACGCCAAACCAGGTTCTGTTCGGATCGTCTTTGATCGGCTTGGCTTTCATCACCCCGTTTATCATCATCACTGGCAGCTATTTTACCCCGTTCGCTGACGGATGGGCCAATCCAGATGGCGCGATGTTTGCCAGCGCCGTGTTACATTGCTTTGCTTACGGTACGTTCATCTGGATGATCGGCGTCGCAGGCCCCGTATTCACAGGCTTTGTGGCGTATCTGGTGACAACCTTCGGGTTCATCTGGTCGATATTCTTGCTGGGCGAGGCGCATTCAAACTGGATCTACGCAGCACTCATGGTGATGTTTGTGGGTATGATACTGGTGCGGCCTCAGGGCGAACACGCTTGATAACTCGGAGGTAGGGAATGTCGGGTAAGGGGAACAAAGCGACCAAATCAGTAAACCAGGCGAATGGCTTGTACGGGCGGGTAGCGGACCTTCGGTCAATAGAAGTCAATTCGTTAGTT
>CALDZS010000237.1 GCA_937944065.1 uncultured Amylibacter sp.
GACCGCCCAGGCGGCACCGTCACCAATGACGATCAGGCGCAAATGATGTGCCGATTTGAAAACGGCGCGCAAGGTCATTTGTTTTTCAGTCGGATCGCGACGGGGCGAAAAATGGGCTATGCGTATGAAATTCATGGCACCAAAGGCGCAATCCGTTTCGATCAAGAGGATCAAAATGCATTACACTTGTACCTGATGGAAGGCCCCGAGGCTGAACGCGGATTTCGCAAAATCTTAACAGGTCCAGAACATCCTGATTACTTGGCGTTTTGCCAAGGGCCCGGCCATGGCACAGGCTTTCAAGATGCAGTTATTATCGAGGCGCATGATTTCCTGCGCGCGATCCACGAAAAACGCAATATCTGGCCAACCTTCGCCGAAGGCGTAGAGGTAAACCGCGTTGTAAATGCTGCGCTAGATTCAAGTGACAAAGGGGCTTGGGTTCAGGTCGCCGATTATTAACAAAGGAAAAGACTATGATAAAAATAGGCAACGCGCCCTGTTCTTGGGGCGTCGAATTCGCTGACGACCCGCGCAACCCTGCTTGGCGCAAGGTTTTGCAGGAAAACGCCAGCGCTGGCTTCACAGGAATTGAATTGGGGCCCGTCGGGTTTATGCCCGAAGACCCTGCAGAGCTTTCCGACGCCTTGGCAGAATTCAATCAGGAACTCGTTGGCGGCGTCGTATTCCGCCCGTTTCACGATCCAGACAAATGGGATGATGTTATGGACGGTGCCGTACGGACATGTAAGGCCCTGAAGGCTCATGGCGCAGAGCATCTAGTACTGATCGACAGTATTTCACCACGCCGCGCACCCACCGCCGGTCGTGTTGCCGAGGCTGAACAGATGGATCAGGCCGAATGGGTCGCCTTTCGCGACCGCATCGCCACGATCGCGCGCCTAGGTGCCGAAGAATACGGTTTGACCGTTGGAATTCACGCCCACGCGGCTGGCTTTATTGATTTCGAACCAGAGCTGGAACGCCTGTTGGACGAGGTGGATGAAAGCATCTTGAAAATTTGCTTTGACACTGGCCATCATTCCTATGCTGGCTATGATCCAGTGTTGTTTATGAAACGTCACATCGACCGCATCAGCTATATGCATTTCAAAGACATCGACCCAAAGGTTAAGGCGCATGTTGTTGCCAATCGAACCGATTTTTACGACGCGTGTGGTCAAGGGATCTTTTGTAATTTGGGCGATGGTGATGTCGATTTCACAAGTGTGCGTCAAGTGTTGCTAGACAATGACTTCCAAGGCTGGTGCACCGTCGAACAGGATTGCGATCCAGAGGGGGACACCTCGCCTATTGATGATGCAAAACTGAACCGCACATATCTACAATCCATCGGGTTTTAAGGAGCAAGCGCATGAGCAAATTAAAATGGGGCATGATTGGTGGTGGCGAAGGCAGCCAAATTGGGCCGGCCCATCGCTTGGGATCTGGGTTAGACGGATTGTTCGAATTCAGCGCTGGAGCATTGGATCATCGCCCCGAACAAGGCATCGAATACGGACAACGGCTGGGATTGGATGATCGCGCATATGGCAGTTGGCAAGATATGTTGAAGGGTGAACAAAAACGTGATGACCGTATTGATTTGGTTACGGTCGCTACTCCCAATTCAACGCATTTTGAGATTACCAAAGCCTTTCTTGAAGGCGGGTTTCATGTCCTGTGCGAAAAGCCGATGACTATGACGGTTGAAGAAGGCGAAGAGATTGTGAAGGTCGCCGCCGCAACAGGTAATATTTGTGCCGTTAATTATGGTTATACGGGCTACAGCCTGGTGCGCCACATGCGTGCGATGATCGCGCGCGGTGATATTGGCAAAGTCCGCTTGGTAAACGCAGAGTTTGCCCACGGGCATCACGCTGATGCAGCGGATGCAGACAATCCACGGGTGCGTTGGCGGTATGATCCAGCGCAGGCAGGTGTCAGCGCGCAGTTTGCAGATTGCGGTATTCATGCAATGCACATGGCCAGCTTTGTCACAGGCCAAGAAGTAACCAAACTGTCGGCTGACACGGTATCATGCCTTGAACAACGCGTCCTAGAAGATGATGCAATGGTAAACTTCCGTATGGATGGCGGGGCGGTTGGTCGCTTGTGGACATCATCCATCGCGATCGGACGCCAGCACGGTTTGGGTATTCAGGTATTTGGCGAAACTGGCGGTTTGCGCTGGAGCCAAGAACAGCCAAACCAACTGTATTACATGCCCCTAAATGAGCGCCTACAGATCATTGAACGCGGCGAGGCGAATTTATCCCCAGAGGCGGATCGCACAACGCGCGTTACAATCGGACATGCCGAAGGTATGCCACTGGCGTTTGCGAATATTTATACAGATTTGGCCGAGGCGATAACCGCACGAAAATCCAATCGTGCAATCGACCCAGCAGCCGATTTATTTCCAAAAGCCGTTGATGGATTACGGTCTATGGCAGCCGTTGTTGCAGTGGCGGCATCTGGCAAGCAAGAGGGTGCGTGGTTGGATGCGCGACCACCTATGTTCCAATAGCTAGGTTTTGGGCGCGGGTCGCAATGTTCCGCGCTCAACAACATGACAGTCGAACAATCGCGCCTCTGGCGGGATGGTTTGATCTTTCACCAAACAGGCCACTCGGTCGATCGAAGCAGAGATAATATCGGTCAGTGGATTGCTTATAGTCGTCAGATTAATATTCGCCCAACTCGCCATTTTCATATCATTCAGACCGATCAATCCAACTTCGGCTGGAACGCTTAGTCCCGCCGATTGCAACGCAGACAATGCGCCGATGGACAAGACATCATCACCACAGAAATATGCCTGAGCAGGTTTTTCCAACAATAAGCGTTGCATTTCAGCGCGACCAGCCTCGAACGAATAGGCGGATGCAAAACTGGTTGTGCATGACACGCCCTTGGTTGACGCAATCTCGGTTACGAAACCTTTTTCACGATCAAGCGTTGAGGTGGCAGCGCTGGGGCCGCCAAGAAAACCGACCTGAGTGTAGCCGCGATCGATCAATGTCCGCGCGGCCAGTCGGCCCGCCGCAATATTGTCGATGCCCAATATATCCACGGACGGATTATCAGAGTGTCGCCCAAAAGAGTGTACAACTGGCACGCCAGCATCACGAAACGCGCGCGCAAATCCGATGGGTAAGGTTGATGATGCCACGATCACACCATCGACGGTATATTGGCGCATCATTTCCACAGAGGCCTGTGGATCTGTTTCATCGGTCAAATTGACAAGCAGCGGGCGTAATCCGCGTTCCTGAAGACCGCGCGTGAAAAGATCAAAAACCTCGAGGAAAATCGGATTGTGAAAGTTATTGGAAACAAGACCAATCATCTTGGTCCGACCCGTCGTCAAAGAAGACGCCAGCGCATTCGGGCTGTAGCCCAACTTGGCCGCTGCTTTCGCAATCTTTTCGCGGGTCTTAGCAGATACTGACGCGCCTTCGGTATACGTCCGCGACACCGCTGATCGTGAGACACCGGCAAGTTCGGCCACATCTTTCAGTGTTACGGCCACGTGACCACTCCTAATTCATTTATCCGCGTCGGCCCGATAATCTATTGTCGCAAAACGCCATCCACATATTGCCGCAAGGCTTAGACACATAACGGCCCAAATGTGCTGACCCATCGCGAATTCAATAGCGCCCCACGCAGTCAGCACCATGACGACTGCTAACCGTATCCAAACGGGCCCATAGAAACTATCCGTTAGGTCAATCAGTTTCACGCAGCGCCTTCGAATTCCGCGCCTGTTTTTGCCCCTGTAATATAGGAAACAACATCTTCGCCGTTGGTTTCGTTAACATTCAGGTTTGCAACCATGCGACCGCGGCGAAATACGATTATTCGATCAACCAGTTCCATGACCTGACGCATGTTATGACTGACCAAGATTAGGGGCTCATCCGCCTCTTTCAGGGTGCGAATGATGTTTTCTACCTGTGCCGTTTCCTGAACACCTAGTGCTGCTGTGGGCTCATCCATGATGGTTAGTTTAGAAGCAAAGGTCGCAGTTCGCGCAATCGCGACACATTGACGTTGGCCGCCCGACATATTGGCAATTGTATTGCGAATGTTAGGGATTTTTACACCCGTTTTTTCCAAACCAGCCATGGTGTCCGCATGCATCGCTTTGTAATCTAAGAAGCGAAAAGGACCGAGGAAGTTCCATTTGGTTTTCTCACGTCCCAAGAACAAGTTATCAGGAACATTTAAATCATCAGCCAAAGCAAGTGTTTGGAAAACGGTTTCAATGCCCGCTTCACGGGCATCAAGTGGACCTGCAAAATTCACTTCGTCGCCGTAAAAGAAAACCTTGCCGCGGGTGCGTTGCTCTACACCCGTGATTTGGCGAACAAAGGTGGATTTACCCGCTCCATTATCGCCCATAATTGCAACATGTTCACCTTTTTTCATTTCGAAGTTCGCACCTTCAAGGGCGTGAACGCCGCCATAGTGTTTGGTAAGGTCTTCGGTTTTCAGAACAATATCATTATCCATTTTAATCTCCAAAACTATGTGCGGTTGCGTTGTCGGTATTGGTCAAGAACGACCGCTGCGATGATGATACCACCCATCGCCATCAACTGGTATGATCCATCCAGCTTGATAAATGTGAACCCAGAACGGATAACACCCAGCACCATTGCACCAAGGACTGTACCGATAATCGAACCACGTCCCCCTGTCAGACTGATCCCCCCAATAACGGCCATTGCGATCGCGAAAAGCTCGTAAAACTCGCCCATCCCAGCCTGCGCTGTTGATGCCTTAGCACTCAACACCACACCCGCAAATGCTGCTAGCATCGACGCAACCATGTAGACCAGAACCTTGTGTCGTTTTACATTTATCCCCGACATACGGGCTGCTTCTTCGTTAGAACCGATCGCGTACGTATGTTTTCCGTAAACTGTGTATTTAAGAATAACGTGGAAAATTGCTGCGAGGGCTAGGAACCAAACAACTGGCATCATTCCAGAACCGAGGAATTTATAGCTCTCAGTTGGAAACGAGACTGGTCGTCCACCCGACCACCACAATGCAATACCACGACAGATCAGGAACATACCCAAGGTCGCGATGAAAGGGGGAATACGGAAGAAGGCAACGAAAGTGCCGTTAATAAATCCAATAAAAGCACCGAACATAAGCCCGATGGCAATGGGCACTATCACAGGCAAATCCATGGCCCAAACGCCAAATACAGCTTTTGGATTGGGATTACCATTCACCAGCTCAGTCTGCCCAAAACTCATAGCGATCATGGCTGTTGCGGCAACAAGTGGCCCAGAACTTAGATCAATACCTGCAGTGAGGATGACTTGTGTTGCTCCAAGAGCAATAATCCCGATGATCGCAACTTGAAGGATAATAATTTGCAGGCGCGCTTCGTTGAATATGCTGTCAAATCGCCCCCGTGTGTCAAACAGAAAGCTTTGATCATTCATATATGGCAGCAGCTGCCCAAGAATTTCAAAAACCGCGACAATAATAAAAAGAGCGAGAAGAACATTCAGTTCATTTGGCCAAGATTTCTTAGATTTGTCGAACGTGAGTCCGCCGATACCATCGCTAGTTTCACTCATCGTTTCCAGCCCCATTTAACACGAATTTAGATATGTAGACGGCGCAAGTTGCGCCGTCTTTGATTTGATTGAACTTAGTTCTTTTTCAAGTACTCGTTCATGTTTGCTGGAGTAACCAATTTAAACGGAATGTAGACTTTTTTGTCCACTTTCTCGCCCGCGATCAACTTCAGCGCGGCATCGATAGAGCCCGTTCCCTGTCCAACAGAGTCTTGGAATACTGTTACGTCATAGTCGCCAGCAGCCATAGAAAGCAAAGCGTCTTGTGATGCGTCAACGCCACCAACTTGCATAACGGCCATGTCCATGCCCGCAGCTTTCATCGCTTGGATCGCGCCGATTGCCATCTCATCGTTGTTCGCAAGAACGAAATCGAATGGTTCGCCAGAAGACATCCAGTTAGTCATCAAATCCTGCGCTTCATCGCGTGACCAGTTTGCAGTCTGTTCGTCGATGATTGTCATGAAGTTACACATGTCCATACCGATAACGTCGCGAACATCTTTTGAGCGCTGAACAGCAGCTTGGTTCGACAACTGACCATTCATCAAGTAACCTTTTGCACCGCCAGCTTTACCAGCCGCGCGAAGGTTTTTGCAGATTTCGAACGCAGACAATGTGCCAGACTCGATTTCATTTGAAGCAACGAAAGCTTGCGTTGCTGGCAGCTCATTCACGTTGTCAGGCTCGCGGTTAACGTACACCAATGGTGTATCACCTGCAGCCGCAGAAACCGCAGCACCCGCAGATGTGTCAACGATGTTCACGATGATTGCATCAACGCCAGAAGCAACAAAGTTTTTAACCTGATCGATTTGCTTGGCAAGATCGTCAGATGCATCTTCTTGTTGATAATTCAACCCTTCGATGGTCGCCGCATGCTCTACCATGCCGTTCCGCAAAACAGTTAGCCAGTTGTCATCAAATCTTGAAAACGTTGCGCCGATGTCCTGCGCAATTGCTGTTGTACCCATCAAAGCTGTTAGGCCCATGGCCAATATCATCTTTTTCATTTTATTCTCCCTTAAGCGTGCCCGGCGCACGGTTCAAATTTCCGGGGCCTTTTAACAAGGCGTTTCTTCAAAATTCTCCCCATCACATGATATGCGGCGGGACCGTTTTGTGATTGTGAAAAAGAGCGAGATCACCTTAAGACCACTTCAATTTTACCCTATGGGCCGCCAAAACTTGGCAATTCTCTCGAATTAATTAAGTGTTATTCTGGTCGTCTCTATCGCTTTTGAAATGCCCTTCCCCCCAAGGTTATCGCGTCTGATTCGAATTCAAGTGTAACCGAGTTCAGTATTTTTGCAACCGGTTGCATTTTCTAATCAGACATCATCCAGAACCTTGGCAGACCCCTTTTGGTCCAAGCACTCACAAAGAGACGGCAAATTGCTCGATCAAAAAATCACCCTATGCCACCGCCAGTCTTAGCAATATTCAACACTGTCCACGAAACAAGGGGCGCACAAGTCTGCAGACAAAGGTGCGCATACGGCATCAAAAGCAAACGCGGTGCAGCAGGCGCGTCGTGAAATCCTATGTTTGTGCGTATTTTGGCGGTAGTCCCATCGCTTTTTGATAGCTTGAGATTGAAAATCATGCTTTTAACACTATATATTTAAGTATAAACACAAGGAAATTGCATGGCTGACTTTGAACAACATATCGCGGAATCAAAAGCACAAATAGAAGAAGCACAGCAGAGAATATCTGACGTCTCTTCCAGAATTCAAACGGCGCGCGATAAGCTGGAAAAGGGTCAAGATATCTCGGTCGATATCGAAAATGCCACACTCGAAGATGTCCACTCACACTCTGAAGCCATGAATGCCAACATCGCTGAACTGATTATGGGGTTGGATGATGTGACCGCTGGGTTCAGTGAAGATTTCGACGCAATGCGCACGAAATCTGGTTGGGAAAAATTGATTGGTGTCTTTTCAAAACAACGTTCTGAAAGCCTGCGTCAAGAACGCATGCGCACAGCGTCTATTGACGACAAGCTGCAGGATCTCATCTCGAAGTCTGATACTATCACCCAGCTTTTGGAAGGTCAGCTCGGCGTCCTTAATACGCACAAAGAACGGGTAGAAACCAATCTGACCAGTACCTTGGCAGATCGTGAAGCAGCTGTTGGCGTACTGGAAGACATTAAGCAAAAACTAATGTCGATGGACCCGTCTATCATCGAGCTGGAAAACAAAATATCCGTCGAAACTGGCGCGGCAGCACGGACCAAATTGGAATCCCAATTGGCTAAACTGAACGGTCAATATAACGATCTGGCGCAGCAAGAGCAGGTAAAGATGGCAGAAAGCCAAACTTTGGAACGCTACATCGAAAAAGGTAAATCGTGGGTCGACAGCTTGCAAAACCAAGCGGCGACACAAATGGTGCTGATTAACAAGTTGCAGACAGACACCAAACAGCGGGTCGTCTTGTACGACGCGCTAACCAAATCGCTGAAGACAGCACAACAGCAAGATGTGGCGCACCAGATCAACGAAATCGGCGTGGCAACTGACCAAGAAGCACAATCCGCCATGGCCGCCATCGGTTCAGCCACCAACCAGCGTATGGCCGAGATGATGGAAAAGCACGAAGACCATATGGTTTTTGCCCGCAAGGTTCTGGAAGAAAAAGCCAAGTCAGACGAACGGTTCGCCCGCAGGTTTGAAGAAATCGTCGAAAAGCATGATAAGAATGCTTATGGAGCGTGATTAAACCCGACGCCCTGATATCGTCTTATTTGAAGCTGATCACTGTAAAGTTTTCTGCGTTCAAAACAGGTGTGTTCGATGAAATCTAATTACACAATTGACCACAAGGTACTAGAAGGCGCGTCCGCCACGCGGCGCTACTTTGCAAAATTTGAACGGATCATGCGCCACATGATCCAAGTTGCAAAGGTATCCCAAACCGAAGGCGTTATCAGCACAACGGACGTGGACATTTTGGAGGGATACCTGAAATCTCTCTCTCACACTTTCACTGCTTTGTCCTACAAATTCTTGATGGCGAACCGCGTTGGAGATCATTCCAATCGCTTGCTAAGCATCGACAAATCAGACAGCGGTTTTCCAATTTTTCAAGAACTGCTGCAGATGGCAGCCGACGCATTGCAGGCGCCGCAACATTTGAAATCGCTACCGACACAAGATCGTTTGAAAAGCCAAATGGTTAACCATATTTTAAGCGAGAGAAAGCACCCGACAAAACTGCAATATGCCCTATCACAGCGGATTTACTATGAATTCCTAGAACACGGTGAACTGTTTTTATCACAAAACGATCCTCAAGCAATTTGGATCGAAAACCACCCCGACGAGGATCGGCGCACATACCTGATCCATTGGGCAACCTATGACAGCCGAACCAACCTGCCCGCAGTCTACCTGATGGAGCTAGAAGATTCCGGCCGCAAGGGTTTACCCCGCGACGAGCGGCGTTGGCCGCGGGCGCAAAGCCATCTGATGGCGCAATCAATTTCAGAACTGACACTTTTGACCATTGCACGCGGGTTCGATCAAGACTTCGATGATCTACACCCTATGCGCCTGCGCAGGTTTCGCATTGGCCCAATGTACAGCCACGCCTTTACCGAACAGCATGGGCCATTGCGTGACGTCTTGTCCGACGCCAGTGGCGAACCTGGCTTGGATTGGGCGTTGTCTTGGCAGGTTGAGACGTTGACCTCGAAAGATGTGACATGGGAAAAGACAGGGTTTTTCAGTTCGACAGAACGTCAAATCTATGATGTCGACACCGCGCGGTTGGGTATGAAGGGGCTGACGGATTTTCACCAATCTCTGCTATTGCCGCACCGCGCCTACCAAGTGTTGGAAGAAAAAGATCCACCCAGTCTGCGCACCACGCGCAAATATGTGCTGGGTAATAACGGCGAAGTTTTAAGCTATTAATTTGAAAAGAGAGGTTTCATGTCAAACACGTCTGACTTGATGGAATTGAAAGAAGAGTTGATCCGCGAACAGTACAAGTCGGCCGAAGGCCTGCTGGACGGATTTGACCACACGCCGCGCTTGGCGAAGAAATCTGACACGCCTGCCGCACCCGAACGATCCAGCGGCATCGGCACCCGCCGCCGCTTTCGATCCACCACACCAGGGCTGGTAACCAAAAGCACCGCACGGCCAGAAGGTGTACACATCGCCAATCGTATTATGGCGTCTGACAATGACGATCCGTTGACCAGCCCATTGCAGGCATCTGTTCTGGTAGGGCTACGCCGCGCGTTGGCGACTGCGTTGTTGGTGTCAGATCAGTACGCCGATCAAACAGGTCTGACGGCGCTGATGAAAGAGAACCTTAGCGGCAAGCTGGCGGCTGGTAAAAAGGCGGAATTCACCGAACTTTTGGCTGCGTCTTCGCTGATATCGTTACACGTGTTTGCAAACATGGCGGGTTATTTGCTGGCCAACACCCAAGCCGATACATCGGACGCATCCGTTGATGTAGGCGAAGTTGAAGAGGTGCTGACAGACAATCC
>CALDZS010000238.1 GCA_937944065.1 uncultured Amylibacter sp.
ACGCCATAAGCGGACGATCCAACAAAAAGGAATGTCACGAGAAGCGCGATTTGAAAATCAATCTAGTGCAATCGCTGTCTTATCCAGACATGCAAACGCGTTAGAGAATAAAACGGTTTTGTTAATCGATGATGTTATGACCACAGGTGCCACGCTGTCGGCTTGTGCAGAAGCGTGTTTTGCAGCGGGTGCCGAAACTGTGAACGTATTGGTTTTCGCACGCGTTGCACGCGAGGAATAAATTCATATATATGGTTCTATCAATATCGGAGAAGAACCATGAAACCTGTCACAATCTACACTGGAAACCTGTGCGGATACTGCGCCGCGGCGAAACGACTGCTGTCATCCAAAGGCGTGAATTTTACAGAGATCAATGTTAACAACGATCCCAGTAAACGTGCTGAAATGGTTCAAAAATCAAACGGCGGCCGCACAGTGCCACAGATTTTTATCGGTGACATGCATGTGGGCGGATCAGACGAGCTGCATGTGCTGGAACGCGCTAAGAAGCTTGATGATTTGTTGGCGGCCTAAATGCGGGTTGGGGTTGTTCAGCTACAAGGCTGTGATGACCCCCAACGCAATTTGTCTGTCACTAGCGATCTAATCAAAGGTGCGGCATCTGCCGGGGCCAACTTGATCGCAACACCAGAAGTTTCGAATCTGATCGGTGCCTCCAAAAGCCAACAATCGAGTTTGCTGCGATCCGAAACAGATGACCCTTCCTTAAAAGCATATCAATCGCTGGCGTCAGACCTTTCAATTTGGCTGTCACTCGGATCGCTTTCGTTGCTGTGCGATAATGGACAATTAGCCAACCGTAGTTTCATGATTGCACCAGACGGCAGCATCCGAGCGCGCTATGATAAAATCCATATGTTTGACGTCCAGTTGTCGGATACAGAATCATATTCCGAAAGCGACCAATATCGTGCAGGCAACAGCGCTGTGACGGCACAGACCGAATTGGGCATCATTGGTTTGACAATTTGTTACGATATAAGATTTCCACAGCTCTATCGTGATTTGGCCCAAGCTGGCGCGACCATTTTGATGGTACCTTGTGCGTTTACCAAATCGACGGGTGCGGCGCATTTGGAAACCTTGTTGCGTGCGCGCGCAATCGAAACTGGTTGTTTCGTGATCGCCGCATGTCAAACGGGAACGCATGGAAAACGTGAAACCTATGGCCATTCTATGGTTGTTGATCCTTGGGGGACGGTTTTATTGGACGCTGGTATCGAGCCTGGGTTTTTCATTGTGGATTGCGATCCGAATGCGGTAACATTAGCACGCGGCAAAATTCCTAGCTTGCGCCATGATCGGGAATATAAAAAACCAAAACATGCCTGATACAGTTGAACCAGATGCTATTGCCATTTCTCTTGTGTCCGAGATTTTGTCGGTTGAACAATTGATGCGCGCGCTTTTGGCCAAGCATTTGCCAAAAGGGATGGAGCTGTCTCATTTCACCGTTCTAAACTATCTTGCAGCCCAAACCGACGAAAAGTCGCCCGCGAGTATGGCGCGGGTATTGCATTTAACCAAAGGTGCGATGACAAATACCCTGACAAAACTTGATCTGAGCGGTTACGTGCACATTCGGCCCGATTGGGATGATGCGCGGCGTAAACGAGTGTTGATTTCAGACGCAGGTTTGTTGGCGCGGCTTGATGCATTGCAGGCCATCGCGCCAGTTTTTGAACATATCTTGGATACCGTAGGCAAAGAGAACGCGCGCGCTGCCTTACCTTTCTTACGTTCATTGCGCAGCGGTCTTGGCTAGTTTGGCTTCACACTCGCGGTGACATAATTAACTGACAGATCGCGATCAGATAATGACCAAGACCATTTCAGTGGGTTGAAAACAAATCCTTTGCGATCAACATTCTTCAATCCCGCGTTGGTGATAAACTCAACCAGCTCATCCGGCGTTATGAATTTGTCAAATTCATGGGTCCCCTTCGGCAACCAACGCATAATATGCTCTGCACCAATGATGGCCATAAGATAGCTTTTGGGATTGCGGTTTATGGTCGAGCAGATCATCAATCCCCCGGGCTTTAGCAACGTTTGACATACGGTCAAAAACTCTTGTGGATCGGCGACATGTTCGACCACTTCCATGTTCAAAACGATATCGAACTGCTCGCCAGTTGCTGCCAAATCCTCGGCTGTTGTATGGCGGTAATCAATTTTCAAACCAGATTGCTTGGCATGGGTTTGTGCCACAGGAATGTTACCTGCCGCAGCGTCCGCACCAATTACAGTCGCACCCAGTCGTGCCATCGGTTCGCACAGTAACCCGCCACCGCAACCGATATCCAGTATACGCAATCCTTTGAACGGGCTTGGCATGGTGACATCGCGGTTAAATTCTGCCGCGATCTGGGAAACGATATAATCTAATCTGCATGGGTTTAGCATGTGTAGCGGTTTGAACTTGCCTTCGGTATCCCACCATTCCGCTGCCATCGCTTCAAATTTTGCGACTTCATCGGGATCGATTGTGTTGACTGCCATTGCATTGCCCTTTGAATTATAACATTCTGTTACCCGTACCATCATATAGGCGAGTAATGGAAAATTCCGAAGGTCAAATTGGCGCAGGGGCACGCCCCTATCCAGTCATACAGCCATTTCATTCTGAAATGTTGGATGTGGGAGATGGGCACGAGGTGTATGTCGAGGAATGTGGTAACCCTAATGGTATACCTGTCATCGTCTTGCATGGTGGGCCCGGCGGCGGTTGTTCGCCCGGGATGCGACGATTTTTTCACCCCGATCATTATCGCATCATTCTGTTCGATCAACGGGGATGCGGACGCTCAAAACCAAATGCCTCGATCGAAGCAAATACAACATGGCATCTGGTGGAGGATATAGAGCTGATTCGAAAACGCAAAGGCATCGATCAGTGGATTGTTTTTGGCGGATCATGGGGGGCGACATTGGCGCTGGTTTACGCGCAGGCATATCCAATGATGGTCAGACACATTGTGTTGCGTGGCGTGTTCACCATGACGCAGGCAGAGTTGGACTGGTTTTATAATGGTGGCGCCGCTCAGTTCTTTCCAACAGAGTGGAAGGCATTTCTAAAACCGCTGCCAGTGGAAGAGCATGGCAATATAATGCTGGGCTTTCATCACCGCCTGTTTGGGGATGATCCAGATGCGCAAACGATTTTTGCGCGGGCCTGGACGGAATGGGAATCAGCGCTTGCATCTTTGATGCCGCGATCTGTTGCTGGATCGGCACCTGCATCTTATGCGCGAACATTTGCAAGAATTGAAAACCACTATTTTATCAATGGCGGGTTTTTGGCCTATGATGGCCAAATATTGGCCGACATGACAAAGATCCAAGATATCCCTGGCACGATTGTGCAAGGGCGATACGATATGATTTGTCCACCGCACACAGCGGTCAACCTACACAATGCTTGGCCTGCATCACGTCTGATTATGGTCGCAAATGGTGGGCACAGTCTGTCAGAGCCGGGGATAACGTCGGCCCTCGTCAGCGTGATGGATGAATTGGCATAGGGTTACAGGGCCGCTGCCAGCTCTGCTCCTTGTTTGATCGCACGTTTTGCATCTAGTTCTGCGGCGACATCCGCACCGCCGATAATGTGGGCTGTGATACCAGCCTCTGCCAGTTGATCCGCCAGCGCTTTGTTGGGTACTTGGCCTGCACACATTACGATTGTATCCACCTCTAGCAACTGTTCCTTGCCGTCCTTGGATATATGTAAACCCGCATCAGTGATACGCTCGTAGTTCACGCCCGAGATCATCTCTACCTTTTTCATCCGCAGGCTTAGGCGGTGTATCCAGCCAGTGGTTGTGCCAAGGTTTTTGCCCAGCTTTTGATCTTTGCGTTGCAGCAAATATATCTCGCGCGGTGATGGGTGTGGGTCAGCTCCTTGTGGCGCTAATCCACCGCGGTTTGTTTCAGGGTCACTTACACCCCATTCTTGCAACCAAAGATCCAGATTTTCGGTTGGGCTTTCGCCTTCGTGTGCCAGATACTCTGCCACGTCAAACCCAATACCACCCGCACCAATTAATGCGACGCGTTCGCCAACCTTTGCTTTGCCGCGCAGAACATCGATATAGCTGAGCACTTTTGGTAGGTTTTGACCATCAATATTTGGATCGCGAGGTGTTACGCCTGTTGCGACAATGACCTCGTCAAAATCCGTCAGCGTTGCGGCGGTTGCTTCGGTGTTTAGGCGTAGATCTACTTGGTATAGTTCCAACATGTGGGCGTAGTGTTCTACCAGCCCCTTAAACTCTTCTTTGCCTGGAATTTGTTTTGCCATGTTCAACTGGCCGCCAATTTCGTCGGATTTGTCGAACAGGGTGACCTTGTGGCCACGTTGGGTGGCGACCAAAGCGGTGGATAGGCCTGCAGGACCAGCGCCGATAATTGCGATTGATTTCGGTGTATCCGTTGGTGTGTAAACCAATTCGGTTTCCGCACAAGCGCGCGGGTTCACCAAACAGCTGGACAGTTTCATTTTGAATGTGTGATCAAGGCAAGCCTGATTACAGGCGATACAGGGCGTGATTTGTTGCGCAATACCTTGGTCAGCTTTGGCAACAAAATCGGCATCAGCTAAAAATGGTCGCGCCATGGAAACCATATCTGCGCAGCCATCGGCAAGCACTGTTTCGGCGACGTCCGGAGTGTTGATGCGATTGGATGTGATGATGGGGATTGATACTTCGCCCATTAGTTTTTTGGTAACCCAGCTAAATGCTGCGCGCGGCACTGATGTGGCGATGGTCGGAATGCGGGCTTCGTGCCAACCGATCCCTGTATTGATGATAGTGGCACCTGCCTTTTCGATTTCTTTGGCAAGGATAACCACCTCTTGCCAGGTAGATCCTTCGGGCACCAAGTCGATCATGGATAGGCGATAGATGATGATGAATTTGTCACCTACGGCGGCGCGGATGCGACGCACAACTTCGATCGGTAGGCGCATTCTGTTTTCGTATGATCCGCCCCATTCGTCTGTGCGCTTGTTTGTGCGGGTGACTAAAAACTGGTTAAGGAAATACCCTTCGGACCCCATCACCTCGACACCGTCATAGCCAGCTTGTTGTGCGCGTTTTGCGGCTGTTACCATGTCGGCTATTTGTTTCTCGATCCCATCCGCGTCCAACTCTGCCGGCGCAAAGGGTGAAATCGGTGATTTGATTGGGGATGGTGCTACTGCCAGAGGTGAATAAGCATATCGGCCTGCGTGCAATATTTGCATCGCGATGCGACCGCCAACTGCATGAACCGCATCGGTAGAGATGCGGTGATTGTTGATATCTTCGTCAGAGAATAATCCTGCTGCACCTGGCAAAACGGCACCCTCTGCATTGGGTGCCATACCGCCAGTAACAATCAATGCGGCACCGCCTGCGGCACGGTCTGCGTAATACTTGCCGATGCGATTCCAATCACCCAGTTCTTCTAGCCCAGTGTGCATCGATCCCATCAAAACGCGGTTAGGTAAGGTAACCCATCCCAAATCTAACGGTTCAAACATGTGGGGGTAATGTGCGTGTGCCATTGAGATATCCTATGATCTTTTGACTTAAGACTAACAGAAAAGATCGCCACAGCGTCACCCAAAACGCCACGTCATTTATTTGAACAAGGTTTGAGAGACGCCTAAGTCCAATAAACGGACTTTTGAAGCCTGTGGATTGTCAAAACTAATCTCGACCCACATGCGTTCAGGACTAATTTTTGACACCCGGTAGCCTCTCAGGTCAAAGGTGCAGTTGGCTTTGCCGCGCCTTGCTTCAAATGGTTTGATGCATTGATGCAGACCGTTTTTGTACTTGATATTGATACGTCCAAATACGGACCGATCTTGTAGCGCGATTTCATGCATCGTGATCACCAGTTTGCGGGCTTTGTGCAGGTCTTTCATAAATTTAATCGGCAGCTTGTAAGTCAGCGCCAAATACTGGCCTTCGAAGTCGCCAACATCCAAGTCCAACGCAAACCTAGATGATGACACGCTAGGATGATCAGTTTGCTGGATCGTTATGTCGTTCAATGGGCAATCGTGGAAGATCGCCAAGGTGTTGTCGATGACGTGGCCATTGGTGACATTGTACGCGATTGGCAGTGTCATTTTCTGATGGAAAACATCAGAAAAGTGGTTGTTATTTAGGCGGCCACTCAAGGACATCAGATTTGAAGTGCTTGCAGTTGTCGCCTTATGATACAGGCGGTCATTGTCAATCTTCAGCGCCTTAAAATTGGCTTTGCTCAATTGAGTTTTAAGCTTTTTATGTCGAGCCGCGTCCTTGGGCGGACTGTGGGCAAGCTTGGCTCTTAGTATGGGGCGTATGAAAGAAGGCGCGCGCCGTATTGTCCAATCAACGCAATGGTCAAATCTGTTGATCAGCCCGCCAAGATCTAGCCGCTTTGGCAAAAGATACGTAAGGCTGGGCTTTAGGGACAAAAATCTGTTCATCCGCCGTATGTGAAGCACAAATTTTAATATACTGTTATCGTCAACGCTTTAGCTTGCGAGAATAGGATTGTACTAACCGCAGTCGGTCTGGCGACGATAATTTGCTGCCTTCAACTGGTAAAAAAGAAACAGTATATAAATTGCCGTTGCGGATAAAGAAACTGCGCCAATAGTCACGTTCTGTCAGCGGTACGACAGGGCGACCCGTTTTCTGAGAACGCACAAAGTGGATGTTACCAATTGTTTTTTGCTCGACAATCACATCTGTCATAACTCTTTGCCCTGATGGGTCGGCAAGCAGTGATTTGATGGCTTGAATATTACTCTGTCCGAAACCCGCATCCATCTTTCGAATGGATAACGTGTAAAACCCTTTGGCTGCATTGGCGTTACAGCTGTGGATCAAGGCGAACATTTGATCTTGGGTGCGTTCAGAATATTTTCCGTTCAGGCAATAACCGGTGGGAATATCAAGCGACAAATCATCGAATACCGTCGCACGCGTTGTTTGCGGTGAATTGGTTGTTTCAACTGCCGCGAAACTGTCGGCGCAGCCTGAAAGCGCGAAAGCCATGGCCGTAAATGCGATATGAAGATGTTTCATGATCACCCTCCCCTTTTTTGTTTTTTAAACGCGTTACTTTTACGAACGCTTGCGCCATTGGTACAAAACTTTGCGGTGCACTGGCAAGTCGTTTCACAAACAGATATCAGTGTATAAATGCAGAGCGTTAGGATTGTACATGTCAGACTTATTTAGGGTTCATCAAGGCTATATTCAGCCGGCCAAAGCCAAATCAGAACTATGGCGGGTGGTTGTTACCTTGATCGTTTTCGCCGGTCTCTACATCGCGTTTACGGTTGGAATAATGGGCTTTGGAATGGTTTTCGCGACTGCCGAGGAGTTGAGCGCGATCACCGCGGGTCCCAACTTTAACACGCCGTATTTGATGGTCATTATTATGACCAGCTTTCTGGGCATGACGGGCGGGCTGGTTTTGGCCACGTTGATCGTCCACCGGCGGGGTTTGAAAAGCTTGTTGGGCGTGCGCGCCAACTTCTTTAAAGGGTTCGCAATGGCAGCTTTGTGC
This sequence comes from uncultured Amylibacter sp., assembly GCA_937944065.1. Classification (GTDB taxonomy): domain Bacteria; phylum Pseudomonadota; class Alphaproteobacteria; order Rhodobacterales; family Rhodobacteraceae; genus Amylibacter. The sequence continues at coordinate 7,585 of CALDZS010000238.1, forward strand.
GTCTGGGCCCTGTTCGGCGTATCCGTCAGTTTTTCTGCAATGCCAGACAATGTTGTCGAAAACCTGCCATATGACCAGTGGCTGCGCTGGCTGCCATTGGCGTTGGTATTTTTGTTGATCCAAGTCTCTGCCGAAGAATTCGTGTTTCGCGGTTACATCCAACAACAATTAGCTGCGAAGTTTAGCAGCCCTTGGGTATGGATGGTGATCCCATCATTGATCTTTGGGTCGCTACATTACAATCCAGCAGAATTGGGGTCGAATGCTTGGTTGGCCGTAGTGCAAACCATATTCATCGCGTTGTTGATGGCTGACCTAACAATGCGCACTGGTAATCTGGGCGCTGCAATCGGATTGCATTTTGCCAACAACGTAATTGGCGTTCTGTACACTTCGTTGGGCGAGAGCTTGTCTGGTTTTTCCAGATATGTTTTGCCCCTGTCGCCAGAGCAGAGCGCAGAGTTGCGACCGTTGCTGATGACCGAAGTTGCCTCGACGGGTGTAATCCTTGTGATCTACTTTTTTGTCGTGACGCGTTGGCTTCGCTAGACATTGCTTTCGACCGAAGTGTCGCCTAAACTTTATAAAACTCAACGACAGAAGTGCGGATAGACTATGAACTGGATTTCCAACTACGTAAGACCCAAAATTAACTCTTTGTTTTCAAAGAGCGACATGCCGGAAAACCTGTGGTCGAAATGCCCCTCTTGTTCAACCATGTTGTTCCACCGCGAAGTTTCGGAGAACCTAAGTGTTTGCGTGAATTGCGGGCACCATATGAATATCTCGCCGCGCGAAAGATTTGCGTCCTTATTCGATGCAGGTATCTTTGTAGAGTTTGAAGCAAAAGCTCCCATTGTTGATCCGCTAAAGTTTCGCGATCAAAAGAAATATCCAGACCGTTTAAAGGCCGCACAAAAGAAAACGGGTGAAACCGACGCGATGCTATTGGGCCATGGTGAAATGGGGCGCACAAAGGTTGTAATTGCCGCGCAAGATTTCGCCTTTATGGGCGGCTCTATGGGTATGGCAGTGGGCAATGCAATTATCGCGGCCTGCGAACAGGCCGTGAATTTAAAAGCACCCTTGATCCTGTTTTCAGCCGCGGGTGGCGCGCGCATGCAGGAGGGCATTTTGTCCTTGATGCAAATGCCGCGGACTACGGTAGCATTGCAATTGCTGAAAGAAGCAGGGTTACCCTTTATTGTTGTTCTGACGCACCCAACAACTGGTGGCGTGACCGCGTCATATGCGATGCTTGGTGATGTACATATTGCTGAACCGAACGCGTTGATTGGATTTGCGGGTGCGCGCGTGATTGAACAGACTAT
>CALDZS010000239.1 GCA_937944065.1 uncultured Amylibacter sp.
GTTGGACTGGTCATGGTAAACGGGGTTGCACGCGCAGGCGCAGTGACGGCTAATGTCAAAGATACACAAAGCAATACCCACGCAAATATAGCAAGAATTGCCATTCCTGCCCGACGTTTCAAAGATTTTGAATCTTTCGACAAGGTGCTAACGTTAGCACCAGTAATCAACTTGCAATCCGTCAAAGCATGTCCCCAATACTAGCTATTCAGTGTAAAGCCAGATCGCTATAATCGGCTAAGGGTAGATCAATTCGATTATTTGTCCGTGTAGAACGCTGCATTGCCGCCAACACTTCGTTCCAAGAGTATGGATTAAAGCATGGATGATGGCACAAATGTGGCGAAATACATCTTAAAAGTGTAAATGATGTAATATTAGGAAAAATTTTGTGTATTCGCCGCAACAACAAGAATGCTTTGCCGCCGAAAAGAGTGCGAGATCATACTGCCATAGTTCGTGACTATTAACCAAGATTTGCTTTGCGTTCACCCAACATCAACATCGCAGGGGTGACGACCAGAGTCAAAATCGTTGCAATCACCAAACCACCCGCAATTGCCGACGAAAGCTCGGTCCACCACTGTGTCGAAGGCGCGCCATAAACGATCTCTCGGGTAAAGAAATTCAGGTTCAATCCAATAACCATTGGCATCAAACCCAGTGCCGTCGTCACAGATGTCAAAATCACTGGACGCAGACGTTGTGCGCCCGTTCGAATTGCGGCCTCTCGTGGTGACTGGCCTGATTTCTTAAGGTCGTTATAAGTGTCGATCAGCACGATATTATTGTTAACCACGATACCCGCAAGAGCGATAACGCCAATGCCGCCCATAACGATACCGAATGGACGGCCAGTTATAATCAGACCCAAAAGCACACCCGCGACGGAAAATACAATCGCGCTCATCACGACAAATGCTTGGAAAAAGCTGTTGAACTGTAGAACAAGGATCACGAACATTAAAAAGATTGCAGCGACAAAAGCACCGATGAGAAAGGACATACTTTCCTGTTGGTCCTCCGCCTCACCGGCAAAATTAAACTCTACACCTTCAGGCAAGTCGGCATCACTCAGGGCTGCGGTCAAGGCAGTGACCTGATCATTGGGCAATAGATCTGGTGCAACGTTAGCTTCGATGGTTGTGACGCGTTTTTCATCAATTCGACGGATGACGCCGGAACGATCAGAAGGCGCAAAAGTGACGAAGTTCGAGATTGGCACCAGCCCCGATGATGTGGGGACGCGTAGGCTGCCCAACTCTGCTAGTGAGCGTTCTTCGCGCGGGAAACGAACACGAATATCCAGCGATCCATCGATATCATCGGGACGATAGTCAGCCACGGTGATGCCTTGCGTTAACAACTGGACGGCCTGCCCCAAAAGGCTGACATCCGCCCCGAACCGCGCGGCCTCTGCACGATTGACAAGAATTGACACTTCAACACCTGGAACAGGTCGTGTGTCGGTCACGTCAGTGAACCCACCCATCTTGGCCATAATCTCACGCACTTGGACCACAGCAACAGCTTGGGCGTCAGGGGATCGCGCCCTGATCTGTAAATTGACTGGTTTGCCCGCTGTCGGCCCGCCGCTTTCGGTTTGCACTTGAACATCGATGCCCGCGATATCGGACACGCTTTCGCGAATATCCACACCAATCTCGGCCGCCGTTCGGCGCGCGTCCCATGGGGTCAGTTCCAACTGTAACGTGCCGATTGTTTCTTCGTCACCGCCACCCGCGCTCATCATAGAACGCGCATAGATGCTGGCAATTTCATCGTAACCCAGCAAGCGATCTTCTACCGCGCGCACCAAAGCGTCACGTTCAAAGATCGAAAAATTATCACGGGCACGGACCTGTACTTGCATAAAATCTGGCTCGACCGATGGGAAAAAAGTAATACCCTTGCCAAACTGTCCATACAGACTGAACCCGCCCAACAGCAGTGCGATGGCCAGCAATAGGGTCGCCGCAGGGCGCATGATCGCCCATTCAAGAACACGCACATAACGGCCAGTGAACCCACCCATGTCGCGTGGATCGCCAAATTCCGCTGCATACAGAGAAACTTTTGCCGCAGCGCTTTGTGGCTGACGTTTCCCGATTAACCCACCCACGACAGGTATAAAGATCAAGGCCATGAACAGCGATGCAAAAAGCGTCAAGATCACAGTGATGGGCAGGAATTTCATGAATTCACCAACCATACCCGTCCAGAACAATAACGGGAAAAACACGCTGAGCGTCGTGGCGGTTGAAGCAATGATCGGCCAAGCCATGCGTTTGGCGGCAAAAGCATATGCCTCTTTGGCAGGCGTGCCTTCTTGCAGCTTTCGATCGGCCAGTTCGGTGGTGACAATCGCACCATCAACCAACATTCCAACCACCAAGATCAAAGAGAAAAGTACGACGATGTTCATCGTGAACCCCATCGACCAAAGCGCGATAACACCTGCCAAGAAAGCACCCGGTATTGATAAACCCACAAGGATCGCTGATCGTGTGCCTAGGGCGAAAACGATCACGATCATCACAAGGATGACAGCAGCGATGACGTTCGCCTCAAGATCGCTCAGCAAATCTTTGACCTGTTTGGATTGGTCTTGCAGATAGGTAATCTCGATGCTGTCGGGCCAGTCTGCGCGCAGTGTTTCAACAACCGCTTTTACCTCGGCCACAGTTTCGATGATATTCGCACCAGACCGTTTGGTGACTTCCAAAGCCAAGGCAGGCTGGCCGTTGATACGGGCGAACGAACTTGGATCCTCGAACGTGCGGCGAATGGTGGCCACATCGCCGAAGGTCACAACGGCGTTGCCGCGGACCTTCACAGGCATCGCCATCACGTCTTCAAGGTCTTCGATCAGACCCGGAACCTTTAGCACAATCCGACCAGATCCAGTTTCAATCGCGCCAGCGGCAATCAGACGATTGTTGCGCTGGATTTGCCCGATGAGTTCATCAAAGGACAGGTTGTAAGTTTGAAAAACCGTGGGATCGATCAGTACTTCCAGAAACTCGAACCTTTGACCGCCGATTTCAGCCTCTAATACGCCTGAAAGGCCTTCAATTTGTTCTTGCAATTGATCAGCCATATTATTCAACGTCCGCTCTGGCACAGGGCCAGACAGGATTGCGGTGATAATTGGGAACAGGGCTGTGTTGATTTCGGTCACAGTAATGTCGCGGGCATCGTCAGGTAAATCGCTTTGGGCACGATCCGCTGCTTCCCGAACCTTGTCGAGGGCTTCTTGGTTGTCACCACCTGGTGTAAATTCCAGCTGGATACTGGCAAACCCTTCGGAGGCATCTGATTTCATACTATCGAGTCCCGCGATAGACCCAAATTCAGCTTCCATCGGTTCCAGCAACAATCGTTCGGCATCAGTCGGGCTGATGCCATCCAAACCAGTAGAAACATAGAACAGCGGCAATGGCACCTCTGGATTCGCTTCTTTGGGGATAGAAACATAGGCGTA
>CALDZS010000240.1 GCA_937944065.1 uncultured Amylibacter sp.
CGCCTGTGTGGGTTGTTCAAGGTGAAATCGCTAGATGGGTTCGGACAATTTTCACGCGCAGAGCTGTCGGCGATGGGTGCGATTGTCGATTATTTAGACATCACGCAGAAAGGCAAGTTGCCTTTGTTGCGCGCTCCAACACGCGAGCAGGTCAACGCGGCGATGCAAATTGATGCGGCAACGCGGCGCAATTTGGAATTAACACACAGCCTATCTGGCGGACGCGATGGGTCATTGCTGCGTGTCATTGATCGCACTGTGACGGGCGCGGGTGCACGGCTATTGGAAGGGCGGTTATCCGCACCTTCAACGTCGATGGGTGTCATAAATGCGCGATTAGATGGGTTGGATTTTTTCATTAATCACCCAGACATTGCATCTGATCTGCGCACCGCTTTACGCCAAACACCTGACATGGATCGCGCGTTAACGCGGGTTTCGTTGGATCGATCTGGGCCACGGGATCTGGCAGCGATTCGGGCGGGATTATTACAGGGTGAAAACATTGCCGCGGCACTGGCATCTAAAGAACTGCCCACACTGTTAGCTGACGCCGCCAAAGATTTGATTGGGCACGAAGATATTTTGGATATGCTCCACAAAACCTTGGTAGCTGAGCCGCCACTGCTGGCGCGTGATGGCGGATTTGTCGCCGAAGGATATGACACAGAATTGGATGAGGCGCGTACATTGCGGGATGAAGGGCGAAAAGTCATCAGTGCAATGCAATCTGAATATTCTTCACTTACAAGTATTACAGCATTGAAAATAAAACATAATAATGTTTTGGGATACTTCATTGAAACGCCTGCAACCCATGCAAAGACGATGTTGAGCGAGGAGTATACCGACACGTTTATCCACCGACAAACCACAGCAAATGCCGTGCGGTTTACCACGACAAAATTGTCCGAAATGGAAACCAAAATATTAAACGCAGGCGGCCAAGCCCTGGGCATCGAAAAACGTATATTCGCAGAGATCTGCGCCGCGGTGTTAGACTGTGCTGATACCATCTCAATGACTGCCAAAGCGCTGGCCGAGATTGATTTGGCGGCCGCACTTGCGGACTTGTCCATCGGTGAAAACTGGGTTCGGCCCGAATTGTCGGATGATCGGGCGTTTAACATCGTGGGTGGCCGCCATCCTGTTGTCGAACACGCGCTACGACGTGACGGATCAGGGCCATTTGTCGCGAATGACTGCGACTTATCGGCAGGATTTGATGGGGCAAAGCCCGCTTGGCTGCTTACCGGGCCCAATATGGCGGGTAAATCCACCTTTTTGCGTCAAAATGCCCTGATCGCGCTTTTGGCGCAAATGGGTGCACACGTTCCAGCAACCCGCGCGCAAATCGGCGTGGTGACCCAATTGTTCAGCCGTGTCGGTGCGTCTGACGATCTGGCTCGGGGGCGATCGACTTTCATGGTTGAAATGGTTGAAACCGCTGCGATTTTGAATCAAGCTGGCGATGGTGCCTTGGTAATTCTAGACGAAATAGGGCGCGGAACAGCAACCTATGACGGCCTATCCATTGCGTGGGCAACATTGGAGCATCTGCATGATGTAAACAAATGCCGGACACTGTTTGCCACACATTATCATGAGCTTACAGGTCTAAGCTCTAGCTTGACTGGGCTGACAAATGCCACCGTGACCGTGCGCGAATGGGAGGGCGAGATTATATTCTTGCACGAGGTTATTCGCGGTGCTGCAGACCGCAGCTATGGCGTTCAAGTTGCCAAACTGGCTGGACTACCCAGCGCAGTGGTCGAACGCGCCAAATCCGTACTGGCAAAGTTGGAAGACGGTGCAGCACAGGGTAGCGGAAAAACCCAAACCTTGCTTGATGAGTTACCTTTGTTCAGTGCGACCCCAGCCGCACCAGTGGTGATTCAAAAAGAAAGTGACGTTGAGGCGGCATTGAAGGACATTCATCCAGATGATCTGTCCCCCAAAGAAGCGTTGGCGCTAATCTATACCTTGAAAGAAAAGCTAGATTAGCAAGCTAACTTAACGCCGCATTTGCTGAATGACACCCGCGACCCGTTGGGCAATCGCTTTGCTGCCTTTCACCGACGGGTGGAACGTATCAATTGAATGATACTCACTGCTTCCGTCTGGTACAATATCGCTTACTGAAACAAAGCGAAACCTAGGCTCTGCGCGATCCAAGCGTTGTAGACGCTTTTCCAGCTCTGCTGCTTCGTCTGCACAGCCTTCAACCACCGATACGGTCCCTGGTGTGCGCAGATAGCCAACAAATACCGCGTTGTTTGAAACTGGAAGTACTCCGTACTTTACCAAAGCGGGAATTTTGCCACGTTTGCCGTCAGCGCTGATCAGCATATCAAGAACGTTGTCACAACGGTTGCAACCACAACCTTGCAGCAGATCGTTTCCGCCACCGTTCATCACAACGGTGTCCCACCGCTGATTTATAAATTGGCCAGGAATGGACATTCCGATCAGGGTTCGACGGCTTAGGGATATTTTCGCCCCAGGAACAGCGCGGGACATAACCATTTCACCCAATTCATGCGCCAGTGTTTGCGGGATCGATTGCCCAGATAGCGTATTCCACGTCATGACACTGTCGCCAATGGTGAGAATTTGTGGTTTTGTTGGTCGGAGCGCTTCTGCACTTTTAGGTGCAAAGCTGCTGCTGGTGGGCTGACTATCAGGTTTGGTAAGTGTGCAACCGGTGGTCGCAATACTCATTAATAATAGCAGTATTAGAGTTTTAGGCGTATGTCGCATAATCATTCCTTAGCTGGTATTTGTTAAAAAAATATTCGTAGTCAATTCAATTTAGCCAGTCCCAGGCATCAACAGGAATTGGGAACCGCATCGTCGGAATGCAATGGCACGCGCATAGGTTGATCAAGTTACCCTACGTAACA
>CALDZS010000241.1 GCA_937944065.1 uncultured Amylibacter sp.
TACAAAACCCGTCACGTCGGTTGTGTTAACCGTTGAACCAGCCGAGCTGGTCACATTTCCAGCAACGGTCCCTGTCGTTACGGTCGACGCGCCACTGGTGGTCAGATCGTTACCTACGCTACCAGTTGTTACCATCGCTCCGCCACTGCTGGTTACGTTATTGGCTACATTACCAGTTGTCACTGTTGAATCCGCTGTCGTAACGACATCACCACCAACGGTGCCGCCGACAGACAAGCTACCGCCTGATGCATCAGATGTAACTGTGCCTCCGACATCAGTTGTGACAGTGGTCGCGGTTGCCGCACCAGTGTTGCTGACATTGCCGACCCAATTTGAAATGGTCAGCGCGCCCGTACCTGAATGCGTCAGCTCACCAGTATTGGTATTCACACCAGACAAAGTGCCTATACCAGCGCCAGAAACGCCAACTGTACCAGCACCCGTGATTGGTGATGAAATATCAGCGTCCGCATCAAAGGTAATTGTTCCAGGGCTGGCAAAGTCGATTGCCCCACCAGTTACCGTAAATCCTGCGATGGCAAAAGTTATGGAACTAGGTTCCACCGTACCGCCAATTGTGACGGTAAACGGTGCGACACCTGTGCCGGTAAGATCACCGAAGATGACATCATCGCCATTTTGAAAGACAACCGAGTCTGGCCCTGGAAATCCAGGAATTTGCCAATTGTCAGTCGTCCCTACATCCCAAACCCCGTCTCCCTGCTCTATACCATTGGACGGTGAACCTGAATTCGAGTTGTCGATATCCCATGTAAGAGTGTCCGCCGTAGCTGTACTAGCAGAAAGTGCTACCATACCCGCGCCGACAAGAAATGAGGTTGTCTTCAAACCGTTCAAGATATGGCGATCCGACGCTTTCCCAAGCATTTCTGAAGTAAATCCAAACATTCCTGAAGTAAATTTGTGCGCGTATAGTGTCATTTGAAAAATTCTCCTAAATTCATTTAATTAGTTCACCCCAAAAAAGCGAAGGGCATTTGGGACTAGTTAACAGTAAATAAACATCATAAAGCAAGCAGTTTTCCGCCGATCTGCGGCATTAAACCTTGATACAGCGAAACTGGCGCAACTTTAAGAAGATTTCGTGACGATTATCACTCTTGAAAGAAACGTTTTCGCAGTTCTGCCTCCAGATATACCTAAAGTAGTTTTCCAGGCCCAATGTCGCGAATATCAATTACCAGCTCTATGATTCCACCAGTTTTCAAAAACGCTCTGGCATGTTCCTCGAAATCCGCCGTGCGTGTGACTTTGGCATAAGAAAACCCGTATGCCGCGGCAATATCCGCAAACTCTGGGTTCACAATATCTGTACCGCTGACACGTCCCTTATGGCGCATTTCTTGGTGCATACGTATCGTGCCGTAACTGTTATTATTTACAATTAATATCAGCGGCTTAAACCCTGTTTGTGCCGCGGTTCCCAGTTCTTGAAGGCTCATTTGAAAGTCACCATCACCTGTAAAACAAACCACGTCGCGATCAGCATCCAACGCTTTGGCGGCAAATGCTGCAGGCAATGAGGGCCCCATTGTGCCGTTTTGGGGTGCAACCAATTCTCGGTCCGCTGTAAAATCAAAGTACCGCCCAGGCCAAATAGCAAAGTTGCCCGCCCCTGTCGTGATGACGGCATTATCAGAGACTATGGTGCTCAGGTGTTGGCACACCTTTGCCATGTTGACCTCGCCAACGGTTTCAGGTGCGATCCGACTGGCAAGATAGCTTTTCCGCGCAGTCGCCGCCCAATCTGCGCAATCTGTCTTGATATCTGCCGCCATCAGCGCGGCCATCAATTTGTTTGGACATGTTTGCACATGCAAGTCGCATTGGAAAATTTTGCCCAACTCGCCACTTGAAATGTGACTGTGAATAATATTCTTGGGCGGATCAGCTGGGTCAAGCAATGTCCACCCATCTGTCATCACCTCGCCGAAACGAACGTTCATCGCCAAAATTAGATCAGAACCGGCCAAAGCTTGTTTCACATAGTCAGGCTTGCCAAACGATAAATCCCCAATAAAACAAGGGCTGGATGTGTCGATCAAACTTTGCGATCTAAACCCAGAGACCACGGGGATATTGTGCCGTTCTGACCAAGCCTTCAGGTCAACTGTCCCCTGTTTCGTCCATGTGCTACCGCCCACGACAATCAACGGACGCTTCGCATTCGTCAATCTTTTGGCGATATTATTGATATCTTCAGCATCCACAGTGGGTTTTGCAATTCTGACCATTTCACAAGGCTCAACCGACGTTTCTTCGCGCAGCATATCTTCGGGCAAAGCAATTACCACAGGGCCTGGGCGGCCAGACAACGCCACACTGTAGGCACGCGCAATTAATTCTGGGACGCGATCGGCGGTTTCAATTTGTGTTACCCATTTGGCAATTGGGCCGAAAAACTGTTTGTAATTAATCTCTTGAAAGGCCTCACGCTGTGTATGTTGGCGCCCAATCTGGCCGATAAACAAGATCATCGGTGTCGAATTTTGCATCGCAGTGTGTACACCGTTACTGGCGTTGGTGGCACCAGGTCCGCGCGTCACCATACACAAACCAGGGCGGCCCGTCAGCTTGCCGTATGCCTCGGCCATGAATGCAGCCCCACCTTCGTGACGCGCGCCAATATATTGGATGTCATTTTGGCAGTCGTACAACGCGTCAAGCACGGCAAGATAACTTTCTCCTGGAACGCCAAAAACCTTGTCAGCTCCTTGATTGATCAGGCTTGAAACCAAAACCTGTGCTGCAGTTGTCATATCAATTTCCGCCCCTTGTTTTGGGCACTCAACCATATCTAAATTTCTGGGGCAACATACAGATGCAACGGGCAATCCCGTGCCCCTTGAAAACAGTGAGCATTATCACTTTGTTAACTAAATAAACCAGATACTTTAGGTGCAAGGGGACATTCAGCAAAACGGCTTTCCTAGGGCCGCGCTTCCTCTTTGGCGCGTGAGGTCTATCGACACTCCCGGTTCTATTGACCTCACGCCCTCCAAACTGCAAAAAAATCATCGTAAAACAGTTTTGCATTTCGTATAAGCAGAGCTGATCTATCAGAGAGCGACGATGACAAGTATCCTAATTTTAAACGGCCCAAATTTAAATCTATTGGGGACACGCCAACCCGATGTGTACGGCAAAGAGACATTGTCTGATATAGAAAAACTATGCAAAAACAAAGCTTTGAAAATTTCAATTGATGTGGATTTTCGTCAATCCAATCACGAAGGCATCCTGATTGACTGGATACATGCGTCAAAAGATGCTTTCGATGGTCTAATCATTAATGCGGGTGCCTACACGCACACCTCTATCGCGATCATGGATGCCATCGCATCAGTCGAGATACCAACCATAGAATTGCACCTTTCGGACATAAAAAAGCGCGAAACATTTCGCCATGTCAGCTATATCGAATTTGTCGCTTTTGATGCCATTATGGGGCACGGTGCTGCAGGATACCCGATGGCCATTGATCGCATGGTTGATCATCTAAACGCGTAAACTAACCGCCGGAAACTAAAAAGGCCCAACCAAGCGGTTGAGCCTTTTACTTTCTTAAGCAAAGGCGGCTTAGCCACCCATAGTTTTCGCAACTTCTGCTGCGAAATCTTCTTCTTTCTTTTCAATACCTTCGCCAACTTCAAGGCGAACGAATGATAGGATCTCTGCGCCCGCATCTTTGGCCGCTTGGCCTACTGTGATGTCGGGATTGATCACAAATGATTGGTTCACCAAGGTTACTTCAGCAAAAAACTTCTGCATCCGTCCACCGATCATTTTTTCGATCACGGCCTCAGGCTTGCCGCTTTCGCGCGCTTGCTCTGTCAGGAAAGTCTTTTCTTTCTCGATTGCAGCATCGTCTAAGTCCGCTTCGGTCAACGCTTGTGGCCGTGGGTCCGCAGCGGCAACGTGCATCGCGATTTGCTTGGCAATATCTGCATTGCCGCCTTTAAGAGCAACCATGACACCGATTTTGCCCATACCTTCAGCAGCCGCTGTGTGGATGTATGTTCCAACAGTTTCGCCTTCAACACGCGCCATACGACGCACAGACATGTTCTCGCCGATTGTGGCGATTTTGTCCGTTACAACTTCAGCAACAGTTTTGCCGCCCATGTCAGCCGCTTTCAAGGCTTCAACGTCTGAAACACCCAACGCAGCTTTAGTAACACCAGCAACCATCTCTTGGAATTCAGCATTCTTTCCAACGAAATCAGTTTCAGAGTTCACTTCAACAAGAACCCCAACACCGCCGTCGACAGCAACGCCTACTAGACCTTCGGCCGCTGTACGACCAGATTTTTTGGCAGCAGTTGCCAGACCCTTGGTGCGCAACCAATCGATTGCCGCTTCCATGTCGCCATTTGTTTCAGTCAACGCTTTTTTAGCGTCCATCATGCCGGCACCTGACGTGTCGCGCAATTCTTTTACCAATGCAGCTGTGATAGCCATATTAATTCTCCGATTTCTAAGGAACTGGGGGCCTTAGCCCCCAGAAAAATGGTTTAGCCGATCAATTCTTTGGCTTGACCGATCCAGTCGTCACGTTCGATGCGACCTTTGAACGATAGGTTGTCGTCAACCCACATGATCTCGTCGTTTGTCCAAGATGCTACTTGGCTAAACTTGTAGATACCAAGACCGTTCATAGTCTCTTCTAGCTTTGGACCAACACCCGAGATCTTTTTCAGATCGTCTTTGTCAGCAGGTGCTTCTGCGAACATTTCAGGCTTCGTACCCGCGCTTTCAACAGGTGCATCTTCTTTAGATGCTTCTGCTTTTGGCTCTGCCTTGGGCGCTGCAGCCTTTTTAGACGCTTTCTTTTCTACCTTGACGGCTGGTGCCGCTTCAACAGGTGCTTCAAGAACCGCTTCAACTGGGGCTTCTTCCATGGCGCCGATATCGATGCCTGCAGAACCCATTTGCGATGCCATACCGTCCAGTGCTGAACGGGCAATCAAATCACAATAAAGCGCGATTGCGCGTGCTGCGTCATCGTTGCCAGGGATCGGGTAATCAATGCCGTCAGGGGCAGAGTTACTGTCAACCACAGCAATCACTGGGATGCCAAGTTTCTTTGCTTCGGCCACAGCCAAAGCTTCTTTGTTAGTGTCGATCACGAACAACAGATCAGGAACGCCGCCCATTTCGCGAATGCCGCCCAATGATGCTTGCAGTTTGCCCTGCTCGCGCTCCATGCCAAGACGTTCTTTTTTCGTCATGCCATCAGCACCATCTTCGAACTTAGCGTCGATTTGCTTTAGACGAGAGATAGAATTTGAAACTGTTTTCCAGTTGGTAAGCGTTCCGCCCAACCAACGGTGGTTCATGTAATACTGCGCTGAACGTTCAGCCGCATCAGCAACAGCTTGGGCTGCTTGACGCTTTGTTCCGACGAACAGGATGCTACCGCCTTTGGCAACAACTTGTTGAACTGCTTGCAACGCTTGATCCAACATTGGAACAGTTTGTGTCAGGTCCAAAATGTGGATACCATTGCGTGAACCGTAGATATACTGGTCCATGCGTGGGTTCCAACGATGTGTTTGGTGTCCAAAATGTACGCCTGCTTCTAGCAGTTGGCGCAATGTAAACTCTGGTAGAGCCATTGTGTTCTTCCTTTTCCGGTTTAGCCTCAGCGGGGTGAAGGTATGGCACGAAGTATCGCACCTGAACCAACCGGTGGAGTATCAAGGATTTCTCCCTCAACACCCGCAAGCCCCGCCTGTGGATTAATATGGGGCGTTTAGGCCATTGTGCCACACCGTGCAAGTCCAAAATAATCGTGTTCGCACACAGAGTTTACAACGCCTCAAAGCCCGCCTAAACAACGCCTATGGCTAAGCAAAAAACAAAACCCGTTAAACCCGTCCGTCGTTCAGGATTTATCGCGCGAATTCGCAACAATTT
>CALDZS010000242.1 GCA_937944065.1 uncultured Amylibacter sp.
AATCAAAGGAACGTCCATGACCATTACTCGTATCGACAGCTCTGCGCGCGCGTCGCGCATCAACATTCACAACGGAACCATCTATTTCTCGGGCCAAGTGCCAAATGATGTGACCACGGACATCACCGCGCAAACCCACGACGTATTGGCAAAGGTTGACGCGATGTTGGCAGATGCGGGATCCAGCCGCGATCATATGTTGTCGGTCACCATATTCGTGCGCGACATCGACCGTGACTTTGCTGCGATGAACGAGGTGTGGAATGCGTGGTTGGAAACCAGCGAGAAACCCGCGCGCGCCTGCGTTCAGGCCAATATGGCCCGCGAAGCCATCTTGATCGAAGTATGCGTTATCGCCGCGGTTAAAGACTAAATCGCGCAGCCGTTGATGCGCGCGTTGGCCACACCATGCGAACAAACCGTTTCATTGACAAAAGGTTAACGAATGCGCACCTTGTGCGCGGTGCCAACCCCGATGCGAGGATCGCGGTGCACCCGACTAAAAGTTTTGGGGAAACAATAAGATGAAATACGCACTTTTAATTGCACCAGTTTTGTTACTTGGCGCCTGTGTGAAACCTGTACATGATTACAAAAGCATGAACTGTACGGATATTCGCTCGCTGATGATGGTGACTGAGCAAGAGATTGAGCAGGCCGTTACTGGAACCCTTGCGGGGGTGAATTCAGAAAAGCTACGGCGGGCGTATGTTCGGGTCTCTGCCGAAAAACGCCAACAATTGTTAGAAGCTGCAGATGCGAATTCTTGTGATATCTAAATGAATGCTGGTAAAGCAATATAATTGAACAGCCTGCCGCGTAACGGGGTATCACGCGGCAGGCGCTGATCAGAACGATTAATGCTGGAATATTATTCGCCTGTTACCAGATTTGAAGCATTTGTAAGATGCATAGAGCAGGCATCTAAATCACCCTCGGACAAGCGAAGTTGAGCTAAGGACATTTCAGAAAGGGCTGCTTCTTGTACGGCTTCTGATGCGGCTGCAACCTGATCGCTCACCATTTTCAATGTGTCTTCATCACATGCCTTAATCGCTTGAGCGGTGGCCTGTGATGAAAATAATGCGCATACGACGACGGTCGCCAACGGAATACGAATTGTCATAATAGTCTCCTGTTTTGAGGTGATCTTTGTGATCACCAGCAAAACTTAAAGGGTAGTGATATGGCGCTGAAAGACCCTGATGCACGTATAACCAAAACCAGCCCAGCTTCGCTCATTTGGGGTATTTTTGTCGGCGGGAAAAGGATCAGCCAAATTTTGCCTCGGCATGGATTTGCCACGCGGCCAGAACCCGCCCATTCCACAATGCAAAATCGGCGGATTCGGACAGAGACCGCCGATTCTAATACGTAGATGTTGTGAAAACTATTTGGGCAGTTGTGCCTTGCGCAAATATGGCAGCACAGTTTCGAAATCGCCAAACTTCGCCGCTGCATCTTCGTTGCTCACTGTGGTGGGGATGATCACATCTTGGCCCAACTCCCAGTTGGCAGGTATCGCAACGCCATGATTAGTAGAAGTTTGCAACGCGTCCAAGGCACGCAGCACCTCGGCAAAGTTACGACCAACCGTCATTGGATAGGTCATAGATAATTTCAATTGTGCGTCAGGACCGATGATAAAGACAGACCGAACAGTTGCACTATCTGCAGGAGTTCGCCCGTCTGGCAGATACGCCTCTGATGGAAGCATATCGAAAGCTTTGGACACAGCCAGGTCTTCGTCAGCAATGATCGGGAAACCTGCAGTCGTACCCGCAACCATCTCGATATCTTTTTTCCATTTTTTATGATCTTCAACACCATCTACGGACACGCCGATCACTTTGGTGTCACGCTTGGCCCATTCGTCGACCAATTGTGCAACGGCACCAAACTCGGTTGTGCAAACAGGTGTGAAATCTTTGGGATGGGAAAATAGAATAGCCCATTTTCCATCTAGCCAATCGTGAAACTTAATCTCGCCGTGGTCTGTGGCGGCTGTGAAGTTGGGGACAGTATCGTTGATACGTAGTGACATTGGCAGCGCTCCTTTTTCTGAATAGAGGTGGTACTGTAGTCGCCTTTGCAAAACTAGCAAGCAAAGTATATTGTAGAACCAATCGTCCGCCCGCAGATTGACATAAGAGTTAATGATCTACACGTTTGCAAAAGAAGGGCGTCAAAGCTGGAACATTATTCAAGTTTTATTTCTGTGTGCAACAACACTAAATGGTGCGAGCTTCGCGAATTAGTTCTAAATCTAACGGAACAGCAGCGACCACGGTTTCGATCCAAGTGCATAACCAACGGACATGTTTCGGATTGGGATCACGAGTGGTTTCACCATTTTGCTGAGGGCGGTTTTGCAGATATCGAATGGATTGAATTGTCAAACATGCCAACCACCTCAGATCAGTTCTGGGCAGAGCTGTTGACCATCGGATTTTGCGGCGAACACGTGGACACCATGGTGCGGTTGTTTGGGTTTGTCCCAAAAGGTGCAGTTGCCACGCGCCTCGCGGCACGACCATAACCAACCGGCGTTGTGACACGGGCTTGCCTTATACGTCCCCTTTTTGCACAAGTGCGATATGACAGTAATTCTTTTCAACAAACCATTTGGCGTCCTATCGCAATTCACCGACAGCTCGACAGCCAGCTCACCCAGTCCGACTTTGTCTGATTTTATCGATGTTCCTGATGTTTATCCTGCGGGGCGGTTGGATAAGGACAGCGAAGGCTTGATGGTTTTAACCGACAGCGGTGGATTACAAGCACGGATATCGCATCCGAAATACAAGATGCCCAAAACCTATTGGGTTCAGGTCGAAGGAACCCCCACTGACGAAAACTTGGCGCTGCTGGCCAAGGGGGTAAAATTGAAGGACGGGCTGACCAAACCAGCGGATGTAAAGCGAATTGAAGAACCTGCAGCGTTGTGGCCACGCGATCCGCCGATCAGGGTGCGCA
>CALDZS010000243.1 GCA_937944065.1 uncultured Amylibacter sp.
AGGTGGGCTGAAATTTGATGATATACGTTAAGCACATGATAAGTATGAATAATTTTGGATTAGATGGTGCCCCCACACGGACTCGAACCGCGGACCTATTGATTACAAATCAATTGCTCTACCAGCTGAGCTATAGGGGCACTGTCGCGGCTTTTGAGGCAGTTTGGCGCGAAATGCAAGCCCTTTTTAACGCCTGTTTTAGAAAATTATCGATCAGACCCACGTGTGGATTTAGCCAGAATAATCACTGCGATAATTCCAACGATTATTATCATCATCGCGCCAACGGAAGCGGACTTCAAATCTTCGATAGACGCCGAATTGTAGACATGCGTTGCCAAAGTGTTAAAGCCAAATGGACGTAGCAATAATGTCGCTGGCAGCTCTTTCACACTATCGACAAACACCAGCAGTAAGGCGGCCAAGATGGTCGTCCGTAAGATCGGCATGTGCACGCGGGTTAGGACTGCGCTTGGGGTCAATCCCAGTGACCTTGCGGCTGCACCCAAATTCGGCGACACGCGACCAAATCCGGCGTCTATGCTGCCAAACGCCAGCGCGAAAAACCGCACCGTGTAGGCGAAGATTACAGCGAATGCACTGCCAGTTAACACCAATCCGATATCTAAACCTGACAATCTTTCGACCGTGTCCGCGAGCCAATGATCGAACCATCCAAGTGTTATGACGACACCCAAGCCCAGCACCGCACCAGGCATCACGTATCCAACAGATGTGATTGGTGCCAACAGGCGGGGAATATGAGATCGCGATAGGCGCACAGCGTAGATCAGTATTAGGGCCGCAGACACCGTGGCCAAGGCCGCGGTACCAGCCACCCAAAGCGTCGTCCAAGTCGCTGATAACATCGCGTGGTTTGCCCATAGCGACCAATCGGACATGGATAGTTTTAGCAAAATCAGGAATGGCATCACAAAACCGAACAGCACCGGGATTGCACATAAGATGCTGGCAGCCCAACGACGCGGGCCCTTGATTGTATCAGCCCGCCCGTGGTTCGGGCTGCGCGATAATTGCCGCACGCGTAGCTTCCTACGTGAATACCGTTCGATCATGACCAACCCCATGATCAGTGCAAACATTGTACAAGCAATTTGCGCAGCGCTGCCGATATTCGATCCTTCGAGCCATGTTGTAAAGATACCCGTGGTTAGGGTTTGTACGGCAAAAAACTCTACCGTTCCAAAATCGTTCAAGGTTTCCATCATAACAACGGCCATGCCGGCAACAATGGCTGGGCGTGACAGTGGCAAACCTACGCGCAAGAAACAGCCCCACGGGCCACATCCCAGCGCACGCGAAACCTCTATCGCATTGTTAGATTGTTCGCGGTAGGCGGCACGTGCCAGCAAGTAAACATATGGATACAAAGACAGGGTTATAACAAAAATCGCCCCGCCCATCGATCGCAATTCTGGGAACCAATAATCACGAGCGCTTGTCCATCCAAACACGTTGCGCAATGCGGTTTGCACAGGGCCCGCATACTCGAACAGATCGACGAATGCATAGGCGCCGATATAAGCAGGAACGGCCAAGGGCAGCAACAACGCCCATTCCAACCATGTGCGCCCAGGGAAGCGGTACATGACCACCAGCCATGCCGAACCGACGCCTATGATACCCGCGAACAGCGCGACCGAACACATCAGTACCAATGAGTTGATCAAATACCGTGGTAATACAGTCGAGATCAGATGCGGCCACACGTTTTCGGTTGGGAAGAACGCCAGTGCCAGAACCACCAGTAAAGGCAACAAAACCAGTGTGGCTATCAAGCCAGCGATGGCAGTCCATGGATCAACCCACGGGTGCGCGCGCCTCTTTTGATCTATCTTAGCGAAATCAGTCATTGAAACACGCTTAAACCACCGCTAATTCAGTGTCCACAAGGTACAATCCGGATGATACCTTGGATGTGGGGATTTTATGAAGCTGAATGTCTATATGGGCGCCTATCGAACTGCAGGGACGCATTTGTTCGAAATGGCAAAAATGAATGCAGATATGCTGAACGACCTGAACATTCATAATGTCAAAGAAAGTGTTTACAAAGCCGCCGTTACCCGCGCCTTAAAAGCCCTAGAAGACCAGACAGAAGCGCCGTTGGTAAAAGAACAGTTTCTGAAAGATTTGGCCGAAGGGTTTCCCGCGAAAACCTTGGTTTATTTCGGACCCCAACTGGCTGGGAATATCACGCGTCCAGCAGGCGGTGGATTGATATTCCCACGCATCAAGAACGCGACGCGGTCATTGTCCGATATCATGATGAACCAAGATGTGCGCATTTGTATGTCGATCCGAGAGCCGTCCAGCTTTTTAGCCTCCTGCTATGGCCTGTCACTGATCAATGCAAACATGGTGCCGTTCGATGATTATATCAAAGATGTAAAGTTCGAGGTTTTACGTTGGTCCAATTGCCTAGATCGCTTGTCCACCCCATTCTTTAATGCCAAAACCCAAAGCTATTCCAGCAGACCGATTGTTTGGCGCATGGAAGATTACCCGTATATTTGGCGCGACGCATTGGCGGCGGTGACGGGCGTGGACAACAGTGCAGAGTTTGTGGGCGACATGGAACCGATCAACACGGGTCTATCGCTATATGGCAGCTATTTGATGTTCAAATACCTGCAGAAACACGCTCCAAAGGCGCGCGGGGATTTCAAAAAAGTTCGCGAGGCATTCCTAGAGAAATACCCGAATACCGAAGACAAACCTGATGATCCATATTGGAGCAAAGAACAGATCAAAGAGATGCAATATGCCTACGAGGATGATTGGTATTACATCGAGCGCATGGACAATGTGCAGGCGATTTCGCGTCGGGTGTTTGATTAAGTTTGTGTTCTTTGAGCTAATTGGGTGCATAGTCTTGACTATTCGAAACCGTAAGAGAGAATATGCGAGAATTTTATCGCTTTCGGTTCAGGAAACAAATGTTCACAAATGCCTTAAAAATAATTTCCTTAACTCTTCTAAGTGCAACGCTTCTTCTGTCTGTATTTGCACAACATGGTTCGGCGCAACAAACTAGGTATTCTGACCTGTCTGGTTCGTGGTCGGCAACAACCTATTTGGGTGCCTATGACGAAAGACAATTCGTCGAAAATACAATCATTGAAATAAGAATGAACGACGAAGAGGTTTCAGTCACAAATCGACATGGATCAATTTGGAGTGCCAGCTTTGACCAGCAGCAAAAAGTGCTGAACGTTGTGTACCGTCGAAACGGGTATGACGGTACGGTTACCTTAAAGTTAAACGAGGCGAATGATACATTGGAAGGGCCGTGGGCCAGCGACAGCGGAAGATCTGGTTGGTACATTGCGGTCAGAAAAGGGTTGCTGACAAGTTAGCCTGCTAGATACTGCGTTGATATCGAAAGATGCTAGACACACCAAATCCGCGCAATTTGTTGCGCGGGTCAGAGCGTGTTTACACAATCGCTGGACCTATTAAGTTAGAGCCCGATTGCTTCTTTATAAAGCTCAAGAACCGCTTCTTGCTCTGACCGATCGGCAGGGTCTTGTTTACGCAAGCTGATTAGTTTGCGCAGGGCACGTGTGTCATATCCACGCCCTTTAGCTTCGGCCATCACTTCTTTTTGGGCGTCGGCAATATCTTTTTTGTCCGCGTCCAAACGTTCGATCCGCTCTACGAATGCGCGCAACTCGTCTGCTGCAACTGAATATGAATTTCCCAAATCTTCTGACATTGACCTGATCCTTTAAACTGGTTGGCCTGCCCATACCAAACACCCCTACCCAAGGGCAAGGGCATAGGTTGCGAAGGCGGCTTCTTTTCGCTATCAGACCCACGAGTTTCAAAGGAATACCTACATGATAACCGCTGGCATCATCATCACTATACTGGGCCTAATCGGTCTGATCTATTGCGGCTTCAAAGCGTTTCAGGCAAAAAAACTTGGCCTAGAAGGCGAAGAATTGACCGCCTATCTGCAAAAGCTGATACCCGTGAATATGCTAGCCCTGTTCGGATCTGTCATCGGATTGGCGCTGATCACGCTTGGGATTTTATTGTAACCCTTTGATCCAATCGATCATCGCCTGACTGGCTGGTGCTGTCTGTGACGGGCTCATGATATCGCCAGCAATTACATGGGCATAGCTGTCATCACCCTCAGCCAATGTCGGATTGATCACGCTGACTGGCCCACCCCATTTCGCCATAACTTGCCGCGTTGTTTTCGCATCGACGACCTTGTCCTCGTCCATAAAATAAAACAACGCAGGGATATTTGTAGCCGCGAAATCCACCTTCTCGACATAGTCAATTAGGCGCATCATTGGTACCACAGACCTTGTTGGATAGCTGGTCGTCCAATAGATTTCTTGCTCTGCATTGCGTGGCTCAAAGCTGCGGTTTTTTCCAGCCAACACCGGGCCCCATTTTTCAAAATATGGAAGCTTGGCCAGATTAGCGATGGGATTTACCAGCGCGAAATTTGGTGCGACGAATACAATACCTGCAACATTCGCCATCGCATCCGCACTTGGCAATCCAGCAGCCGTCAATGTTCCCCCAGTCGAGGTCGAGATAATTATAATCCGATCACCAATTGCGCGCGCAACGGACAACGCTTGCGCCAAATCGGTCATCCAATCGTTCACATGCACATCCGCCATCGCCGCGCTGGTTCGACCATGCCCCGTCAACCGTGTGTAAACCAGATTGGCGCCAAGTGCTGCGGCGACATTATCGGGCACTGGTCGAATTTCTTGCAACGTGGCAGAGTATCCATGAACGTAAAGAATTGTCAGATCAGTCTTCGCACCCTCGGCCCCTGCCCAAATAATCTGGCGGTTCTGGCCCTCTTTTATATCGGTCAAGTTTGGATCTTCAACGAACTGCGCTGCCGCATCAGCCGCGTCGATTTTTGTCAATCCATTCGCAAAATTCGCTTCGTCAACCTTTTGACGTGCACCAAATAAAATCACAGCGGCACCCCCCAGGATAAGTAGCAAAAGCAGCCCAAGACTGCGCATAAAAAACCGATACATACCATGCCCCTATTTTACTGCTTTGGTGACCGAATGAATAGATTTGGTGATCAGCCGCAAGCAGGCCTCGTCTGAAAACCGATGATCGGCACCCTTCACGAAGCTTAGTCGAATATCATCGCCTTGGGCATGGTCAAGCAAGCGTAACGCCACGTCCATGCTGACATCCGCATCGGCAGTGCCGTGCAGCAGACGAACGGGAAACGGTAATGACATAGGTGTGCGCAGAACCAACTGATTACGTCCATCCTCGATCAATTTGTTGGTTATTGGATAAGGTTCGTCATAATCGTTCGGAATATAAACCACGCCCTCGTCTGCCAGTTGCGCCTTTTGATCTGCGTCCATCCAAGTCCACATGCTGTCTTCAGTAAAATCAGGTGCCGCAGCAATCCCCACCATGCCGGCAATCCGATCTGGGATCGCGCGCGCAGCCAACAACGATATCCAGCCGCCCATAGACGATCCGATCAAGATTTGTTTGTCTTTGGTCAAAGCCGTTATCGTCTCAATCGCGTCTGTTGCCCACTCGCCAATGCACCCGTCCACGAACGCACCACTGCTTTCACCATGGCCAGAATAATCAAACCGCAAGAATGCGCGTCCTTTGCGGCGCGCCCACTCCTCTAGATAAATCGCTTTGCTGCCCTGCATGTCCGACGAAAAACCGCCCAAAAACACGACACCGGGCCCCGCCCCATCGGTTTGATGATAGGCAATTTTGCGGCCTTGCGGCGTGGTCAAGTAATTCGGGGCCATATACGATATCCTTTGTGTGATCAGCTGACTTGACTGTAACGCCGCCTCGAAAGAATTCAACCGAATGCAAGGTTGACACTCTGCGCGAAAATCCCCACATATTGCGCATACCTCAACCGAGCGTTCCGTAGGCGCTAAAACGAAAGGACCTGACCCAATGTCAGACATTTCTATCACCCTTCCCGACGGCAATTCACGCAGCTATCCAGCTGGCACCACTGGGATGGATGTTGCGAAAGATATTTCCTCATCGCTGGCCAAAAAGGCAATCAGCTGTTCGGTAAATGGCGAGCATCGCGATCTGTCGCGCGTGATCGAAAGCGACAGTGCTTTTGCCATCCACACAATGCAGGACGATGCGCAAGCTTTGGAACTGATCCGCCATGACTGCGCCCATATCATGGCGCGCGCGGTGCAAGAATTGTGGCCAGATACGCAGGTCACAATCGGACCAGTTATCGACAATGGTTGGTACTACGATTTTGACCGCCCCGAGCCGTTCAGCACCGAAGACTTGGTCGTCATCGAGAAAAAGATGCGTGAGATTATCAATCTAAAAGACCCGGTGCGCCGCGAAGTTTGGGAACGGGATCGCGCGATCCAATTCTATAAGGACAATAGCGAACCTTATAAGGTCGAGTTGATTGAGAGCATTCCAGGCAACGAAGACCTATCCATGTACTGGCACGGCGATTGGCAAGATCTATGCCGCGGCCCGCATTTGGTGCACACAGCACAAGTGCCAGGGGATGCGTTTAAACTAATGTCCGTGGCTGGTGCCTATTGGCGCGGTAATTCGGACAATGCGATGTTGCAACGTATCTACGGTGTGGCGTTTAAAAACAAAAACGACCTCAAGGCGCATCTAACAATGCTGGAAGAGGCCGCGTTGCGTGATCACCGCAAACTAGGGCGCGAGATGGATTTGTTCCACATGCAAGAAGAAGCGCCTGGTCAGGTATTCTGGCACCCAAATGGCTGGCGGATTTACACATTGTTGCAAGACTATATGCGCCGCATGCAGGATAAGGGCGGTTACGTCGAGGTGAACACACCACAAGTGGTTGATCGCAAGTTATGGGAAGCATCTGGTCACTGGGAAAAATACCAAGAACATATGTTCATCGTCGAAGTGGACGAGGATCATGCACGCGAAAAATCTGTGAATGCTTTGAAGCCAATGAATTGCCCCTGCCATGTGCAAATTTTCAACCAAGGTCTAAAATCTTACCGCGACCTTCCGCTGCGTATGGCCGAATTTGGATCATGCAATCGATACGAGCCTTCGGGTGCCTTGCACGGCATCATGCGGGTGCGTGGGTTTACTCAGGATGACGGACATATTTTCTGTCGCGAAGATCAGATCGAATCCGAAACCAAAGTCTATATCGAATTCCTGTCACAGGTTTACCGCGATCTTGGGTTCGAAGATTTCAAAGTTAAATTCTCTGACCGTCCTGAAAAACGGTCTGGTTCGGACGAGGTGTGGGACAAGGCCGAGGCGGCGCTGCTATCAGCAACTCGCGCCGCAGGGATAGAGCCTGAACTGAACGTTGGCGAAGGTGCATTTTATGGCCCGAAGCTAGAATTCGTGCTGACCGATGCGATTGGTCGCGATTGGCAGTGTGGTACGCATCAGGTGGACTTTGTTCTGCCTGAACGGTTGGACGCGAATTATGTCGGCCAAGACGGTGCCAAACACCGCCCCGTGATGTTGCACCGCGCGACATTGGGATCATTTGAGCGCTTCATCGGTATCCTGATCGAAAGCCACGCAGGCAAACTGCCGTTTTGGATCGCACCGCGCCAAGTCGTCGTCGCGTCCATCATCTCGGACGTCAATCCATATGTGGAAGAAGTGACCGCAAAATTGCGCGCCGCTGGCATCCGTGCCGAAGCAGATACGCGCAATGAAAAGATCAATTACAAAGTGCGCGAGCATTCTTTGGGCAAGGTTCCAGTGATCTTGGCAGTCGGCAACCGAGAGGTTGAAGAAGGCACAGTTTCGGTGCGCCGCTTGGGTCAGAAACAGACGTCTGTTCAGGCATTCGACGATATCTTGGCACAGTTATCAGCCGAGGCTATTGCGCCCGATCAGCGTTAGCTTTGTAGTATTCCACCGCGAAGTATCTGGGTTAACCATTTGATTTAAATGGTTAACCCCTTTTAACACTCAACACTAATCTACGACCATTTTTGGAATGGCACTTTTTGCGACGGAAAGAACCGATTGCCCCGTTATACTTAAATACGGGAGGTTTTTATGCGATTCATTTTTTCAGGTCTTTTGGCACTTTTGACGGCCAGCCCAACGCTGGCAGATACATTCCAAGGACGCGAGGTCATTATAACTGATGCGCGTGGTTCGAATGCAAACCCCGCACCAATAATCATTGCAATGCACGGGTTCCTTGGCACAGCAAAGTCCATGCAAAAGAAAACAAACTTTGATCGAACTGCGCGGCGGCACAACGCGGTTGTGGTCTATCCAACAGGGAACAAGCGCCGCTGGAACGACGGGCGCTCGGACAGCTATAAGGTGGATGATGTTGCCTATCTGTCTGCGCTGATAAAAACCCTTGTGGCATCTGGCAAAGCCAACCCTTCGCAAATCTATCTGGCGGGGCATTCAAACGGCGGTGGTATGGCCATGCGAATGGCCTGCGAACGTCCTGATCTGATCGCTGGTATTGCAGTGGTAGCCACCAAGATGAACACAACATATAAGTGTGCATCTGCACGCCCAGTGCCGGCAATTTTCTTTCACGGAACCGAAGATCGAATTGCGCCCCACGATGGGCGATCGGGCGACAGTCGATTGGGCGAGACTTTGTCATCAGAAGCAACAATCGAGCATTGGGTAAAGCGGAACAAATGCAATCCCATCCCGCGCAAACGCACCATCAACAACAAGAATGACGGAGTTGTCGTATATGAAAGCCGCTATAGCGCCTGCGCAGCCCCCGTAACATATTTGGAATTGGACGGGTTCGGGCATGATTGGCCGCAAGGTCGACAAACAAAAAGGATCAAAGCAGGGAAATCCACGGGCGCCGAAGTTGATGCATCGTCAGCAGCAGCACGATTTTTCAAAGGATTGCGCTAGTACAATGCCGTCAAGGCAGACCTAGACGATCCTTAAATCCATCCAGGCCTTTTTTCAACTGATCCTCTGCCCCAGCATCTTTCATGTGCTGGCGCAAAGTGGCATTCAGTCCGCCTTCCGTACTCAACGCACCTAGTGCTTCGGCCAATCGGTCTTGTCCATCTTGGGGCAGGCTTTGGAAAAAACCCGCCAGCATGCTGACTATATATGTTTCGGCGGCGGTAGTGTCGCCTGTTTGCTTGGCGAGCCAATTCGCCGCCACCTTGGCCTGTGCAAAACTGGTCGAGGCCAACGCCGTCACCGCGAAATGTGCGTTAAGACCCGACTCCGTGCCCACTGCGAAAACAGGATTTCGTGCGCCAAACAATGTTTGCACTGTTGTGGTGTTGGGGAAGCATGGCAATGGGCATCCACCCACCGCAATATTGGGCAAGGGACTAGTAATAGCAATGCTGGTAGCAGGTGCGCACAACTGTCCCAGTTGATCATGGGACACATCTACCATGACCGAGAGTATGTGTTGATCAGCCCGAAACGGCAGATCAGGCAAAACTGCATTAGCAACGTCTTTCAGCAAGCACAAAACAACGATATCGCTTGTGCCAACGACCACATCGTTTTCTGCAATCGAAACATCTGAAAACTTCGACAAGTCCGCTGCAATCTGCGCCCCTCGCTTGGACACCACAATTGTATGTCCCTGCCCTGTCAATCCTTTGACCATGGCACTGGCGATTTCACCCGTGCCGATAAATCCGATCTTTGCCATATCCTATGCCTCTGTTTCCATTGGGGGGCTGGCCAGAACTTGGTTCACCTTGTCTAGGGCATCAATGAACACATCCTCTGGTAAGTTGCAATTCACTGATATTCGCACAGCATGGGGCACGGGCATACCTTCGATGGTGAATTCGTCAGACGGGCGCACCAATACCCCCAATCGTTCGCACGCAAGCGAAAATCCAGACGCGCGCCAGCCTTTGGGCAGTCGCAGCCAAATATAAGGAACATCAAAGCGATAGGTGATATCCCATTGCCCCAACAGGTTCACTGCATGAGCTACTTTTTCCGTCACACGTGCCAAGATACGCGCGCGAATACGTGCCGCATCGCCTGTTTTTAACAGCTCGTGCGCGATGTCACTGACGGCGCGCGATACGCCGAAACTGTTGGCGCGCAATACGCGGCGCGCGATGTTCAGATGTGGCTCTGGACAAACCAGATACCCAAACCGCAATCCCGCCGATACCATTTTGGAAAAGGATGATATGTACCATGCCCGTTCAGGGCATAGGGTCTGAAAGCTGGGAAGATCGGACGGGCCAACCGCCCAACAATCATCTTCGACGATTTGTAGATCGTAACGGCGGGCGATATCTGCAATAGCTTGGCGTCGATCCAACGGGATTTGCCCTGTCATCGGGTTCAATACATTCGCAGACAGGAAAACGGCCTTTATACCCCCCGCTTTGCAGTGTCGTTCCAGGGCGGCTGGTACCATGCCCTGATCATCGATCTCGATACCTACCAGCTCTCCGCCTTGACCCTCAACCGCGTAACGGATGCCCGGATAGGTCAACCCTTCGATTGCGCCCTTGGCGCCAGAGTTTTGCAAAATGGCCTGTATCGCAATTGCGATGGCGTTCTGTCCGCCGTGGGTCAACAATATCTGATCCTCTGCGGGTGCTAGCCCGACATAGTCGATCCATTCCACCAAGTCAGGATAGATGGCATGACGACCTTCGGCACCGGGGTAATTCACATAGTCGACCATGTTAGAGTTGGCGACAGTGATCATCGCCGCGCGCAACTCTTTGCCCTGCCCGACATCTGACGTATTGGTGTTGCGCAGGTTCACATCCCCGTTCACCGTCATACCCGCATAGACCGCCTCGAACGATTGCGGCTGCTTGTTCACGGCCAACGCGACCTGGCGCACGAATGTTCCACGACCAACCT
>CALDZS010000244.1 GCA_937944065.1 uncultured Amylibacter sp.
GTCAATCACCAAAGCCTGATCAACGCACCCACGGGCGAACCGAGTGCTGTCGTTGCCGCCCGTGTCGCCGCCGCTTGGAATATCCAGCGCGCGCGTTATGCAGGCCATGACGGCGTTCGTTTGAACGCAGACATTGAGGGCAAATTGTTGGAACGCGTAGCCACACCTGATGCTGAAGGCGCCGACTTGCTAGCTACGGCGGCAGAACGGTTTCACCTAACTGCACGTGGTTATCACCGTGTCTTACGTGTCGCGCGCACAATTGCGGATTTGGCGGGCGAAGCTGACATCAGGAAACCCCATGTGGCCGAGGCGCTTAGCTTTCGGTTGCGCGAGACGGTAAATGCTTGAGCACGAAGGTGGCAATTTCATCCAATGCCGCGTCGGCCTCTGGTACACGGCCGTGCAACAAATGAAACACGTGGTAATTATTGCCCCAAAAGCGCGCACGTACGTCGACCTTTTGATCTGCCAATACTTCGGTGATGCGATATGCATCATCGCGCAAAATCTCTTTTGTACTGGCATGGATCAGCATCGGCGGCGCACCACGGAAGTTGCCAAAAACTGGCGACACGTCTGGATCTTTGGGATCGTGGCCCTGAAGATAGAGATCGCGCAAAAAATTGCTTTTTCTAGCGGCCAACACCGCATCCGATCGCGCATTGTTGACCAATGAGGGGCTGGCAAAAGTAAAATCAGTGACTGGGCTGATCACGAACGAACAGGCGGGTAATGGCAGTTTTTCCGCAATCAGGTAGCTAATCAGACCAAGCACAAGATTGCCGCCTGCACTGTCCCCGCCGACAGCAATTTTCGCGGGGTCAATGCCTTTATCCAGCAACGCTTGATAACTGGCCTTGATGTCATTTAACCCTTGCGGAAAAGGATGCTCTGGCGCCAAGCGGTAATCAGGTAAGAACACCGGAATACGTAAACGCGCCGATAACGCTGTGCCCAAATTCCTGTACGCTTTGGACGATCCGAACACGAACCCACCGCCATGGATATACAGCAACGCACCATCATCAATGGTGGCTTTGGTTCGTGTTTTTAATGTCGGCACTTCGCGTGCAATCGCGCACAACGACACGTTCGAGAACACAGCATCCGGAACTTTGCGAAAGGTTGACCGCGCTATGCGTTCGAAATGTTTGCGGATGAAACTTACATTCTCGCTATACCGTAAGACGGATTTGAAACCGACCCGCGTGATGAAAGAGAATATGCGCAAACGAAAAGACATCAGGTTGCTTTTTTCGCCTCAATCGCCGACCAGATTTTTTCAGCAACGTTAATTCCGTCGAACCGTTCAAGCTCTTGAATGCCTGTGGGTGATGTTAAATTTATCTCGGTCAGCACGCCGCCTATAACGTCGATGCCCACAAATACTTGTCCTTTTTCGCGCAGCAATGGCCCGATCGCGGCGCATATTTCTTTGTCACGTGCCGTCAACTCTACCTTTTCAGGCCGCCCGCCAACATGCATGTTGGATCGCGTTTCACCTTTGGCAGGCACACGGTTGATCGCCCCTACAGGTTCGCCGTCGACCAAAATCACGCGCTTGTCGCCTTTGGAAACGTCGGGTAAGAATTTCTGCGCAATCAAAGGTTCGCGATTAATGCCAGCAAACAATTCATGTAGTGAATTCAAATTACGGTCATTCTTATCCAACCGGAACACGCCTGCACCGCCATTGCCATAAAGTGGCTTTAGAATAATATCGCTGTGTTTTTCTTTGAACGCCTTTAGGGTCTCAATGTCACGTGCAATTGTTGTTGGTGCAGTCAGATCAGGAAACTCCAGCACCAGCAGTTTTTCGGGATAATTGCGCACCCATGTCGGATCATTCACCACCAATGTGTCTGGATGGATCATGTCCAGCAGATGTGTGGTGGTGATATAGCTCATGTCAAACGGTGGATCTTGGCGCAGCCACACCACGTCCTGATCAGCCAAATCTATTTCTTGGTATTCGCCCAAAGAGAAATGATTTCCAACTTCACGTTTTACTTTGACAGGCCAACCGCGCGCCGTGATGCGTCCCTCTTGAAAGGCCAGTTTATCTGGCGTGTAATAGAACAATTCATGGCCGCGCGCCTGCGCTTCTTCCATGATGCGAAAGGTGCTATCTGCCGCAATATCAATGGGTTCAATCGGGTCCATTTGAATGGCAACTTTAAGAGACATGGTTTCACCTATTTTGTTTTCCCAATACATGCCGCAACGGCGCGGTCTATGCAAAGGCAAAATAGATTAGAATGCGCCTGGCAGAACCTTGATCACCCCATATTGATCCACGAGAGCGGCATCAAAGCGCATTTCGGTTTCAATTGGTCGCTTGGTTTTCTGCAAATACAGCTGCGCCGCTGCGCGAATACGCGCCACCTGTTGGGGCTGAATTCGAATGGCCGCACGATCATGCGTTTTGGATTTTTTCACCTCTACGAAATAGAGCTTTCCCGCATGTTCTGCAATCAAGTCAATCTCGCCTTCAGCACATCGAAACCGTTCTTCGAGAATGGAAAACCCGCATGCAGCGTATTTCTCGGCGACAGAGGTTTCTGCCATAACACCAGCATGAAAATTCAGCGCTTGAACCATGTTAGTCCTTCAGGCTTAGACCCAAGGCATAGACACGTTTTTTGGACACGCCAAGTTCTTGGGCAATCAAGTTTGACGCCTCTTTTAAACGCTGTGTGGTTAAGCATTCGTTTAGTCGCACAATGATGTCATCATCCGTCGCCTTGATTGCCTTTGGCGGACCAAGAACCAAAACGATCTCGCCTTTCAAACTGTCACGTGCGTCGATTTCCTTTAAAACGGTATCAATCGACCCCCGAACCACCTCTTCGAATTTCTTTGTCAGTTCGCGACACAAGGCAATTTCACGGGTTTCCCCGAAAACGGTCAACATCTGTGACAAGGTCGCGACGACGCGTTTCGGGCTGTCATACACCACAAGCGTAGCGTTCAAGGGCGCAAGTTCAGTCAGAAAATCTGCACGCGCCTTAACTTTGTTCGGAACGAAGCCTGCGAACATAAACCGATCCGTGGGCATCCCTGCCATGCAAAGTGCAGCCATTACCGCCGAGGCCCCGGGTGCTGTCGTCACCTTTAGGCCTTGTAAGGTAGCATCGCGCGATAACGAATAACCAGGATCCGCGATCAACGGTGTTCCTGCGTCAGATACGAACGCAACAGATGCACCACCTTCGATGGCCGCCAGCAGCTTGGGCCGTTGCATATCGCCATTGTGATCATGATACGCCCAAAGTGGACGACCATCCAAATCAACGCCGTGGATATCCATCAACTTGCGCAGGTTGCGCGTGTCTTC
>CALDZS010000245.1 GCA_937944065.1 uncultured Amylibacter sp.
ATTATTTGAAACACTGCTTGGACCTGATGACGCAATCATTTCGGATGCATTGAACCATGCGTCCATCATCGATGGTGTGCGGTTGTGCAAGGCGCAACGTTACAGGTACGCCAATTCTGATATGGTAGATCTGGAAGAAAAATTGAAAGAAGCAATGGGTGCCAAGCACAGGCTGATTGCGACGGATGGTGTGTTTTCTATGGATGGATACATCGCAAAACTGGATCTGATTTGTGACCTTGCTGAAAAATACGATGCCATGGTTATGGTGGATGACAGCCATGCGGTAGGGTTTGTCGGCGCAACTGGCCGCGGCAGTATTGAGCATTGCGGCGTTATGGGACGCGTGGACATCGTAACCGGCACACTTGGCAAAGCCTTGGGCGGTGCTTTGGGCGGGTACACTGCAGCATCTGCGAAAACCGTCGAATGGCTTCGCCAGCGGTCACGCCCCTATTTGTTTTCAAACACCCTAGCACCCGTCATCGCAGCAACCTCGTTAAAAGTCTTTGACATGTTGGATGATGGCGGCGACCTGCGCGCCAAGCTTGGGCGCAACACATCCTACTTTCGCGAAAAAATGACCGCCCTTGGGTTCGAATTGTTGCCAGGTGAACATGCGATTATTCCTGTGATGTTACGCGATCCAAAGCTGGCGCAACAAATGGCGGCGAAACTTTCCAAAATAGGCGTCTATGTAACCGCATTTTCATATCCCGTTGTTCCACTGCGCCAAGATCGCATTCGGACGCAAATGTCTGCAGCGCACACGATAGAACAGCTGGACACCGCAATAGATGCGTTCGAGAGCGTCGGCCGCGAATTAGGAGTCATCTTATGAGCAATCAGATGAAGGCGTTGGTGAAATCAAGTCCCGAGGTTGGCCTTTGGATGGAACAAGTTCCTGTTCCTGAAATCGGACCGAGTGACGTTTTGATAAAGGTCAAGAAATCTGCGATTTGCGGCACAGATGTACATATCTGGAATTGGGACGAATGGAGCCAGAAGGCCGTGCCAGTTCCAATGGTGACAGGACATGAGTTTGCAGGCGAAATCGTAGAAGTTGGACGGGATGTGACCAACTATGAAATCGGTCAACGTGTCTCTGGCGAGGGGCATATCACCTGTGGGCATTGCAGGAATTGTCGTGCTGGACGTGGGCAGCTGTGCCGAAACACAAAAGGTGTCGGTGTAAATCACCCGGGCAGTTTTGCAGAGTATTTAGCCCTGCCCGCAAGCAATGTGGTACCGATCCCTGATGATATTTCGGATGAAGTCGCAGCGATTTTCGATCCGTTTGGCAACGCAGTTCACACCGCGCTTAGTTTCGATTTGGTCGGTGAAGATGTCTTGGTTACAGGTGCAGGCCCGATCGGGATTATGGCGGCGTTAGTTGCCCAAAAGGTCGGCGCGCGCAAAGTCGCGATTACCGATATCAATCCAACACGCCTAGAAATGGCGCGCGCTGTGGGCATCAAACATGCGATAAATTCGATGGAAGATTCTTTGCCCGACCTGATGCAGCGCATCGGCATGAAAGAGGGATTTGATGTCGGAATGGAGATGTCAGGCGCACCAGTCGCGATGAGCGATATGATTAGCGCGATGAACAATGGCGGCAAAATCGCCCTGCTGGGAATTGCGCCCAAAGGGTTCGAGGTCGATTGGAACAAAGTGATATTCAAGATGCTGACCATCAAAGGCATATATGGCCGCGAAATGTATGAAACTTGGTACAAAATGATTGCGTTGGTTCAAGGCGGGCTTGATGTCAGCCAAGTGATAACGCACCGGATCGGGATAGACGATTTTGAGGCGGGGTTCGCAGCTATGCGCGATGGATCAGCGTGCAAAGTCGTAATGGATTGGTAATAAGGAAACGACATGACTGAAAAAAAACTTCCCAGCCACGCGAAAGTGGTTGTCATCGGTGGCGGTGTTGTCGGTTGCTCTATTTTGTTTCACTTGGCCAAATTTGGTTGGAAGGACGTTGTCCTGCTGGAACGTGACGAGTTGACTTCGGGGTCATCATGGCATGCCGCTGGTCAAATCCACACCATTTCATCGGATCCTAACATCAGTCGCCTTCAAGGCTATACCATTGATCTTTATAAAGAGATTGAGGAACTTTCGGGCCACTCGGTTGGTCTGCACATGACTGGCGGGTTCTATCTGGCATCAAACAAAACATGGTACGACTATCTGAAACGCGAACGATCAAAGGCGCGATATATGGGTCTGAATCAAGAGTTTATTTCCCCTAAAGAAGTGGCGGAGCGTCATCCGCTGATTGATCCCAAACATTATCACGCCGCCCTTTGGGATGATCAAGATGGTGATCTAGATCCATCCGGCGCCACCTATGCTTTTGCCAAGGCCGCGAAAGTACATGGTGCACAATATTTCACACACACGCCCGCGACAGCAACCACCCAACGCAGCGATGGATCATGGGATGTGCAAACTCCCAAAGGCAGTATCAACGCCGAAATGATCGTGAATTGCGGTGGCCTATGGGCGCGTGAAGTTGGCCATATGCAAGGATTGAACATTCCTGTGCAACCGATGGAGCATCATTACCTAATTACCGAAGCGATCCCAGAAGTGGCGGCGCACCCAACCCGCCTGCCCTGCGGCATTGATTACGAGGCCAATATCTATTTCCGCCAAGAACGCGACGGCATGTTGCTAGGCACCTATGAACAGCGCGGAACACCTTGGAAAGTCGAAGGCACACCCTGGGATTTCGGCCACGAGTTACTGAACCCTAAACTGGAAAACATCGCCGATCGATTGGAACCCGCGTTTGAACGCGTGCCTGCTCTTGGCCGCGCTGGTATCAAGGACACTATTAACGGACCCTTCACATTCGGCCCTGATGGCAACCCGATGATCGGGCCTGTCCCTGGCATGACCAACTATTGGTGCGCAGTTGGTGTGATGGCTGGCTTCTGCCAGGGTGGCGGCGTTGGACTGACCATGGCGGAATGGATGATGGACGGCGAACCGTCGATTGATGTCTGGGCAATGGATGTGGCCCGCTTTGGCGACTGGGCAACACCAGATTGGGGAACGGTTAAATCAACCGAGAATTACGAACGACGCTTCGTGATGACATTCCCGAACGAGACATTACCAAAAGGCCGTCTGCAAAAAACTACCGCGCTATACGATCGTTTGATCGCCAAGGGCGCGCGAATGGGACAAAGCTTTGGTTTGGAAAATGCACTATGGTTCGCGGATAATCCTGAAGACGCCCATGAAGAGCCAACGTTTGAGCGTAACCGAAGCCATGATTATGTCGCCCGCGAGGTGGCCGCTGTGCGCACCGCGGTTGGCGGTATCGAAATCGCGAACTTCGCCAAACACGAGTTCAAAGGCAAAGGTGCACGCGCCTATCTTGACCGTGTT
>CALDZS010000246.1 GCA_937944065.1 uncultured Amylibacter sp.
ATGCGTTTGCCGTTAAATACGGCTTCACCCGAACCAATCATCGCGGCTGCCATATGTGCCAAGGGCGCCAAATCACCAGACGCACCAACCGACCCTTGACAGGGGATCACGGGGCTCACGCCTTTGTCCAACATGGCCTCAATCAGTGAAACCGTAGTTAAAGCAACGCCAGACGCGCCACGCCCCACAGATAGTAATTTCAACACCATCATCAAACGTGTGGTCGGGATATCCAACGCCTCGCCTACACCGCAACAATGAGACAAGATAAGATTGCGCTGCAATGTCGTCGTATCTTTCGCCTCGATCTTGACGCTAGCGAGCTTGCCAAACCCTGTGTTCACTCCGTATACCGCCTCGGTTCCATTCGCGGCTTTCGCAACCAATTCTGCAGCAGCCTTGATGTCCACATGTGAACAGGGGTTCAAAGTGACCGCAGCGCCGGATGCCCAAATGTGACGCAGGTCAGCCAAGGTCGCCTTGCCGGGGGTCAGAATCTTGGTCATAGCGTTCCCTTGAAAATGCGTGAATGCAGGGGATTGAACCCGATACGGTAAGACAGCTCAGCTGGATGCGCGGCATTCCATACGCAGAGATCAGCGCACGCGCCGCTCGTTACCCTTCCGCGATCCGCAAGTCCCAGCGCACGCGCCGCGTGGGCAGTCACGCCCAACAATGCTTCGAGCGGGGTCATTCGGAATAAAGTGCAGGCCATATTCATGGTCAGTAATGACGAGGCCAACGGTGATGACCCTGGATTGCAATCTGTTGCAAGCGCCATCGGCACGCCGTGGGTGCGGAAGGCATCAATCGGCGGTACCTGCGTCTCATGCAGTGTGTAAAAAGCACCTGGTAATAATACGGCGACAGTACCTGCGGCAGCTAATGCGCGTGCATCAGCTTCGGTCGCGTATTCCACATGATCAGCCGACAAAGCACCGTATTTTGCGGCCAACTGCGTGCCGCCAATATTAGACAATTGTTCTGCGTGAAGCTTTACTGGTAATCCAAGGCCTTTCGCGACATCAAAGACACGTGCGATCTGTACTGTGTCAAAAGCAATTCCTTCGCAGAACCCGTCGACCGCATCAACCAGCCCCTGCGCATGCGCAGCACGTAGTGTCGGAATGCAGACATCGTCGATATACGCATTCGGTTTGCCCATATACTCTGCTGGCACTGCATGGGCGCCAAGAAAACTGGTTCTTACTTCGATTGGGCGCTGGGTTTCGATCAAACGTGCAACGCGTAACATCTTCAGTTCAGTTTCACGATCCAAGCCATATCCTGATTTGATTTCAATCACTGACACACCTTCGGCAATCAGCGCGTCAACACGCGTCAATGCATCCGCAAGCAACGCCTTCTCAGATGCAGCGCGCGTTGCAGTAACCGTCGAGATGATCCCACCACCAGCCTTTGCAATTTCTTCATAACTTGCACCGTTCAAACGTTGTTCAAACTCTACCGCGCGATTTCCACCAAAAACCAGATGAGTGTGACAGTCGATCAGTGCTGGGGTGACGAGGCGACCACCAAGATCGTGTTGCGGAAGGTTGCGAAATTCGTCGGGAAGCGCGTGCCCAGCGCCTACCCATACGATTGTCGAACCTTCCAACACAATTGACCCATCAGAAATAAGACCAAAATCTTTGTCTGATTGTAAGGTGGCGACATGTGCGTTGGTCAAGATCATTTGGCGGGACTCGCTTGCAATTGTGCAGTGTTAATGTTTTTATGTGCATACATAATAAATTGTCAAGCGAGTAGATCATGTCAATAGTTTGGGCAAAGCAGGCATTACTGCCAACTGGGTGGGCGGAAAATGTATGCGTTAAGATTGACGCGCACGGTAGATTTTCTGCTGTTCAGGTAAACGCACCTGCGCAAGGGCAACGCGTGCCACTGCTATTACCTGCGCCGGTCAATGTGCACAGTCACGCATTTCAGCGTGCGATGGCGGGGTTGACGGAACAGCGCGGACCAAATCCAAACGACAGTTTTTGGACATGGCGGGATTTGATGTTCAAATTTCTCGATCGCTTAAACCCAGAGCATGTCGAAGCAATCACGGCTTTCGTGCAGATGGAAATGCTGGAGGCAGGATATGCCACAAATGCCGAGTTCCATTATCTTCATCACCAGCCAGGCGGTGCGCCTTATAACAACATTGCCGAGATGTCCGAAAGGGTCGCCTCTGCAACTGCCCAAACAGGAATTGGACTGTGTTTATTGCCCGTTCATTATGAATTTGGCGGTTGCGATGGACGTGACCTGACGGTTGGTCAAGTCAGATTTGGTAATAGTTTTGAGCAGTTCCAATCTTTGCATGAAAAAGCTGTTTCGGGATTGTCTCTGCTACCAGTCGACACGTCGTACGGGGTTGCCCCGCATTCCCTGCGTGCGGTCGGACAGGATGTGCTAAAATCCTACAGCGCAAACTTTGCCGCAGGACCCATCCACATGCATTTGGCTGAACAGCGCGCAGAAGTTGACGAAGTCTTGCATCAGTGGGGCGCGCGACCCGCCAATTGGGCACTGGATAACATGGAGATAGATGCACGCTGGTGTTTGATCCACTGCACTCAGATGACACCAACGGAGACCGTTCGTTTGGCGCAATCTGGTGCTGTGGCTGGCCTGTGTCCGATCACCGAAAGCAGTCTTGGTGATGGCATTTTCGATGCCATACGTTGGACAGATGCAGGGGGGAGGTTTGCCATCGGATCAGACAGTAATGTTCGAATTTCTTTGTCAGAAGAATTGCGAACCCTTGATTATTCACAGCGCCTGCGCGATGGCTCTCGGGCAGCCTTGGCAACAAGTGATAGATCCACAGGTCGGCGCATTTATGACGAAATGTTAGCCGGTGGAGCCACAGCAACTGGACGAAATACAGGTAAAATAGAAGTGGGCAGTTGGGCAGATATGCTGTGCTTGGATACTGCATCCGAACATCTGTGGCGCCGCGAGAGGGATACAATATTGGATACGTGGATCTTCGCGGGCGACGACCGCTTGGTCACCGACGTTTGGTCGGCCGGGCGCCACCAAGTTACAAATGGCAGGCATGTTAATAGACCAAAGATTGTTCGGGCTTACTTAAAAACAATCGATGCATTAAAAGACGTTTTATGAACAGAGTATTATTCCGAGATTGGCAAAGCGTCCGCGACGAAGTCTTGCGTCGCATTCACGCAAGAGACTGGAAACCTGGCGAGCTGATACCAAACGAGGCCGACTTGGCAATCGAATTTGGATGCGCGCGCACCACCATGAATCGCGCCCTTAGGTCTGTTGCTGAAACGGGTCTTCTTGATCGACGACGCAAGGCAGGAACCCGTGTTGCGGTGCAACCGGTGGCCAAGGCCACTTTGGACATCGCCGTGATGCGATTAGAGGTGGAGGATCGCGGGCAAAACTATAGTTATCAATTGATCAGCAGATCCTTGGTGGTCCCACCAGATGAAATCAGCCAGGTTATGAAATCCCACACAGACGAGAAATTATTGCATGTTCATGCATTACATTTGGCCGACGACAAACCCTACGCACTTGAAGATCGTTGGCTCAATTTGCGTGTTGTGCCAGATGCCAGAACTCAGTCGTTTCAGACAGTCAGTGCCAACGAATGGTTATTGCGAAACACACCCTATACACACGGGGAAATAGAGTTTAGCGCAACGGCAGCAACACCTACAACGGCATCGTTACTTGCCTGCAGCGACCAGAGTGCTTTGTTCACCATTGATCGTTTGACCTGGGATAAACAGAATGACGTGACGAAGGTACAGTTGTTATTTGCACCTGGTCACAAACTTCAACCGCGGTTGTAGCTAGCGCATAGCAAACCAAATTAAATGAAATTGATCGGCCTAGAATCTAGCTTCACGGTTAGCTTTCGTTTGTGTCCGGCGAC
>CALDZS010000247.1 GCA_937944065.1 uncultured Amylibacter sp.
GGACGGGCTATGGCTAAAGCCGACCTCTCGCCTCCATCGTGGACATTCATTGCTTGAACTAACACGTCTGCCGGTTGACTACACCGCCTTCGCAATAATTTTCGTCAGCTGCTTCGTGACTTAAGGTCAAAGGCTGGGTTGGTTAATTGGACGGGGTCTGGTTGGAAAACATTGCAACGCTGGTTTCACCGGCAGCGGTTTTGAGCTTGATAGGCTTGGGCAAGCCTGCACTACCGGGCGCGATTGTTCACTTTGCTCCCGTTGTGATCTAAGATGGCTATTGGGTCTGGTCTTGGTACCTGCTTACTAAATCGCAGGCCACTGGATGAAATCAAAACCGCGCATTCGGGTTCGGTAATCTGCTCGCCTCTTTGCTTGACACCTGCGCGTGCAAACAGCAAACCTGCGACATGTTTGATCTACGGCCTGCGGGCTATGTTATTGGTATGCTTATTATCATGCTGGGGGTAACCATGTTGGTTCCGCTGGCTGTGGATATTGGCTATGGAAATGACCATGGGCAAGCGTTTCTTATCTCTGCCTTCATCACGTGTATTACTGGGGCCGTTATTGCCTTGGCGACTGAAAATACCGCCCGCGCGGGCCTGAATATCCAACAGACATTTTTCTTGACCACTGGTGTATGGGTTGTTTTGCCCTTGTTTGGCGCATTGCCGTTTGTGTTCGGTGCGACAAATGCCACCTATACAGATGCGTTTTTCGAGGCGATGTCGGGTCTAACGACCACTGGCGCGACGGTGTTCACGGGGCTGGATGATTTGCCACCAGGGCTATTGTTATGGCGAGGCCTGTTGCAATGGTTCGGTGGTATCGGGGTCGTTGTAGTGGCAATGGTGTTTTTGCCTGTCTTGCGCGTGGGCGGGATGCAAATTTTCCGCACCGAAGGGTTCGACACATTTGGTAAAATTCTGCCGCGGGCGGCCGAGATTTCGAAATCTATTTCGATCATCTATGTAACGCTTACAGCCCTGTGCAGCTTTGCCTATATCAGTGCTGGGATGGATGGGTTTGATGCGCTGGTTCACGGGATGACCACCATCGCGACGGGTGGCTTTGCTAATTACGATAACAGTTTTGGATCGCTGGGCGCGGGCCCTGAATACGTCGCCTGCGTGTTTATGGTTTTGGCCGCATTACCCTTTGTGCGGTATGTGCAGTTTGTTGCAGGATCGGCCAAACCACTGTTTTATGACAGCCAAATTCGCGCGTTCATTCTGCTGATCTTGTTTGTTGTCACGACGCTGACCGTTTGGCGCTATCTATTCGTGACGGGATCGCCAGAATTTGCCTTTCGCAAGGCGTTGTTCAACGGTATTTCAATTTTGACCGGCACTGGATTTGCCAGTGACAACTATATGAAATGGGGCGGCTTCCCCATCTCGTTATTCTTTTTGATCGGACTGATCGGTGGCTGCGCAGGATCAACCGCATGCTCGATCAAAATTTTCCGCTATCAATTGTTGTTTGCGTCAATCAAAGCACAAATTCAACGCATCCACAGCCCGAACGGGATTTTTCAACCGAGATACGAGCGTCGCACGGTATCAGAGGACGTCATCAGTTCTGTCATGGCATTCTTTGTGCTGTTTATGGTGACATTGGCCGTATTGGCGATTGCACTGGGAATGACGGGGCTGGATGCTGTTACCGCGATTTCGGGCGCGGCGGCGGCGATTGCCAATATCGGCCCAGGGTTGGGCCCCGAGATTGGGCCGTCTGGAAATTATGCAGGAATTAACAACACCGCCAAGTGGTTAATCGCTGCTGGTATGTTGGTTGGTCGGCTGGAATTGATGGCGGTTTACGTCATGTTCACAGCAACATTTTGGAGAGGTTAAGCACCATGGGCGATTTAGATCCACAAGACTGGGATGCGTTTCGCGCACAAGCACATGCGTTGCTGGACGCCAGTTTAGACAAGATGCAAACTGCAAGTGATGGGCGGGTTTGGACACCGATTCCTGATGATTTGCGCGCGCGCTTGCAATCAGAAGTGCCACGTCAACCCAGCAATCCAGCGGATGTTCTGAAAGAAATTATGCCATATGGCGTCGGCAACACTCATCCAAGGTTCTTTGGTTGGGTGCACGGGGCAGGGGCGCCCAGTGGAATATTGCCCGAGATCGCAGCCGCAGCGATGAATGTGAATGCAGGTGGGCGCGATCATGTGGCCCCCGTGATTGAACGGCAAGTGATTGACTGGTGTGCAAAACTGATCGGGTTCGATGCGGACGCGTCTGGCCTAATTGTGACAGGGACCTCGATGGGCACGATTGTGGCGCTGAAAGTGGCGCGCGATTTGGCCGACGAAAGTGCGATGAAGCGTGGTGTGATTGGTGGTCGTTTGGTTGGTTATTGTTCTGATCAGGCACATTCGTGCGTTAAACGAGCTTTCGATATGCTGGGACTAGGGACAGAGGCGTTGCGCCTTGTACCCTGCAATGATGCATTCGAGATGGATATGGACGCATTGCGTGCGATGATCACCAAGGATCGCAAGCGTGGCCTAGAACCGTTCTGTGTTGTTGGCACTGCTGGTGCGGTGAATGTCGGTGCAATTGATGATCTGGAAACGCTTGCAGATATCGCGCGCGACGAAGATGTTTGGTTCCACGTGGACGGTGCATTTGGCGCGACTGCGATATTGGGCGAATTGGCGCGGGATCGTTTGTCAGGCATGGCGCGCGCAGACAGTGTCGCGTTTGATTTTCACAAATGGTTGCAGGTGAATTACGAGGCGGGGTGTGTTTTGTTCCAAAACGAAGCCGCGCATCGGGCCTCGTTCTCGGATCGGGCGGAATACTTGCGCGGGTCGGAACGTGGTCTTGCCGGCGGTGCGTTCTGGGCGGTAGATTATGGCCCAGAATTAAGCCGTGGGTTTCGCGCGCTAAAAGTTTGGTCGCATCTGATGGAACATGGCGTTGATAAATTGGGTCGATCCATTGATCGTAACATCAAGTTAGCGCAATATTTACAAGCGGCAGTGGGCGCACATGATCAACTGGCACCCATGGCGCCTGTGGCGCTGAACATCAATTGTTTCCGCTATGTTGCAGATGGTGTCGATCTGGATGCGCTAAACGAAGAGATTGTTATTTATCTGCAAGAGGCGGGCATCGCGGTTCCGTCAACGACGCGACTGAACGGAGCTTTGGCGATCCGCGTAAACATTACCAATCATCGCACTCAAGAGGCTGATTTGGATTTGTTGGTGTCTGAAATCGTAAAAGCGGGGGATCGATTGCGCTGCGACTTTACTGTGTAAGTGCAAGTTCAGAAGACATCGCATCAAATATTTCGCGCGCAAAAACACGCGGTGACTTGCCTGTAATTTGAAATCTAACAGCTTTTTGCGAAGTGACGTCAACGCGAGTTCGGTTGGTGTTGTTTTTGTGAATTGTCACAGCGCCGCTTTCGCCCCAACTATAGGCCGTTGCAGGACGCGAGAAAAACAAGATAGTTGCTGCCGATCCAGCTATTGTTCTGTCGTGGGTAAGGCCTAGACCGTCCAAGGCGCTTAGTGCGCTTTGTTTTGCAGTTAGGTGATTTGCATCAAAGGTTTGTTGATAACTTAATGTTCCCTCAGCAACCGCACTTGTTGTACTGACAATCATCAGGCAGATCGAAATCGCTAGAATTTTTAATCGCAAGTACATTTAAATACACTCGGTTAAATAGTTGCTCTATTTAGTGTCC
The DNA here is from genome assembly GCA_937944065.1 of uncultured Amylibacter sp. Classification (GTDB taxonomy): domain Bacteria; phylum Pseudomonadota; class Alphaproteobacteria; order Rhodobacterales; family Rhodobacteraceae; genus Amylibacter. Next base: position 3,718 of record CALDZS010000247.1, read on the forward strand.
AGAGTAGATAGTAACCGTGATAGTGCAATTCAATTTTTACCCCACGTCACGAACTTCATGATCAGCCCCCAAAGTCCTTGGTCAAAAGATTGACGCTGATCCTTGCAGAGCATAAGAGAGCACAAACAGATCAACCCATCAAGGCAGGGCCGTCATGTCGCACGCAAAACCAGCTTCGTTTCAAGAGATCATCCTACGGTTACAGGCCTATTGGGCCGAAAACGGGTGCGCGATTTTACAGCCCTACGATATGGAAGTGGGTGCAGGTACGTTCCATCCGGCCACTACATTGCGGTCGTTAGGTAGCGCGCCATGGGCGGCGGCCTATGTGCAACCATCGCGCCGCCCTACCGATGGGCGCTATGGTGAAAACCCAAATCGTTTGCAACACTATTATCAGTACCAAGTGCTGATCAAGCCTAGCCCACCAAATCTGCAAGACTTATATCTTGGGTCTTTGCAGGCCATTGGTATCGATATGGCGATGCATGATATTCGGTTTGTCGAGGACGATTGGGAAAGCCCAACTTTGGGCGCTTGGGGCCTAGGTTGGGAAGTTTGGTGCGATGGAATGGAAGTGTCGCAGTTTACGTATTTCCAGCAAGTCGGAGGGCATGATTGCAAACCAGTTTCTGGCGAGCTTACCTACGGTCTAGAACGTCTGGCAATGTATGTACTGGGCGTCGATCATGTGATGGACATGCCGTATAATTCTCCGGATGCACCGATCCCATTGACCTATGGCGATGTGTTCAAACAGACAGAGCAAGAATATTCGCGCTGGAATTTTGATGTGGCGGACACAGACACGCTGTTGCAGCATTTCAAAGATGCAGAGGCGGAATGCAAACGCATCATCGAAACCCCTCATGTCGATCCAAAAACGGGCACCAAAATCATCATGGCGCATCCCGCCTATGATCAATGTATCAAAGCCAGCCATGTGTTTAACTTGTTGGATGCGCGCGGCGTCATCTCGGTCACCGAACGTCAGGCGTATATTGGCCGTGTGCGCGCGTTGTCGAAACTGTGCGCGGATGCATTTGTGCAGACGCCCGCAGGCGGGGCGGCAGCATGAAAGGCTCTACACTGATATCGATATTGCTGGGCTGCGCCATTCTGATGGGGGCAGGTCTGTGGTACACATCGACCAAAGCCTATTACCGTTCCGTGACTGGTGTCACATCAGTCAGCGCTTACGGCGACGCATTCCCTGTTAGCAATTACAAAGGCATTGATGCCGACACGTCGCCGTTAAAATTGCGCGCCTGTTTTAACGTGGATTGGGATTATTTCCCATCTGACGAGTTTAAAGACGTGGCCACACCTTTGACCGCACCAAAATGGTTCGATTGTTTTGACGCCCGCCAGATTGGCGAAGATTTGTTGGCAGACAAGGCCAGTGCAATTTTGGCAGATGAAAACGCGCCTTATGGGTTCGATACATTCATCGCGCAATACCCAGATGGGCGGGCGTATATGTGGCGTCAGATCAATATCTGTGGCGAGGCTTTCTTTGGCGGTGATGCCACCCCAAAGGAATGTCCGGCGCCACCAGTCAAAGACGAACTTAGCAAGGCGGTTGATCCCGCCAAAATGGATATCAAGCTGACCTCGACATCAGGTGCTGTCGAAGGCATTGGGATCAGTAATCCAATAGCGTTCGCCAGCAAGACCAACTTTCACGCGTGTTTCGAGGTGGATATGAGCCTTGCCATGATCACCGAGACTTACAAGGTAATGGATACAATCACACCGACGCCGCCAACAGCGGATTTGCCTTGCTTTAAGGCCGCACAGGTTACCGAAGACGTGCGTGCCGGAAACGCTTTGGCTGTGATGGGGCAGAAGAACATCACCGACGGCGTCGACCGTTTGGTGGCAATTTATGATGATGGTCGTGCCTTTGCATGGAACCAGAAAGCGGCGGACTAGACTATGGCTGATCTATTACTTGAACTTTTTTCCGAAGAAATTCCCGCGCGAATGCAGGCCAAGGCAGGCGCTGATTTACAAAAGCTGATCACCGATGGGTTGGTCGAGGCTGGCATTACCTATGCCTCTGCTACCGCGTTCACCACGCCGCGCCGTTTGTGCCTGACTGTGGATGGTCTGTTGGGCGAAAGCCCTGCCACACGCGAAGAACGCAAAGGGCCGCGTACAGATGCGCCTGAAAAGGCGCTAGAAGGGTTCTTGCGATCCACGGGTCTGACGATTGATCAGCTTGAAAAGCGTGACGACAAAAAGGGCGAGACCTATTTTGCTGTGATCGAAAAGCCGGGGCGGTCTGCCTCTGATATTCTGGCCGAACTGATACCAAACGTCATCCGCAACTTTCCATGGCCGAAATCCATGCGCTGGGGTGCAGGTTCTTTGCGCTGGGTCCGTCCGCTGCATTCTATTCTATGCATCCTGTCCGCCGAAGAGGGTGCAGAGGTGGTTGATTTTGACGTGGACGGTATCACGTCTGCCAACCTAACCGCTGGTCACCGTTTCTTGGCACCTGAATGGTTCTCTGTGAATAGCTTTGAGCAGTATCAGAAAGAGCTGAAATCAGCCTTTGTGATGCTTGATCCTGCAGAACGCGCTGATCATATCTGGGAAGATGCCAAGAACATGGCGTTTGCCCAAGGGTTAGAGCTGGTCGAAGACGCTGGTTTGCTGACCGAGGTTGCGGGTCTGGTTGAATGGCC
>CALDZS010000248.1 GCA_937944065.1 uncultured Amylibacter sp.
ACTAAGGCTGCTGCCAAAACCACCCAATCGACGGTTACCGCACCAGATTCATCCTGACAGGCATTCATAAAACGCGTTTTATGTTTCATTTGTCGCTCTCCTTCTGGTCCGTACCAACGCAACCTGAGATTTTTAACATTCATTTACTTACAACTGAGGCATTATCTGCCGTTGGATTACATAAACTGTTCAAAGGTGGCGAAATAATGTCATTATTGCGTGGAATCTGCATTTTTACGACACAAGTTGTGGTAAAAACAGACATGTAACCAATAATACCCCACAAACCTTTGCTTGCGCTTAAATCCCAAGCGCGTATAAGGCGCTATCTTTCGCAAATTTTTGAAACGCGGATGCCTCTCGTATATGGGCGCGGAAGAGATTGCCCTTATTTTGAAGCACGCTTAAAACATGGTGATTAAAATGGCGCTCTACGAGCATACATTTATCGCGCGTCAGGACATTTCCAACGCGCAAGCCGAAGGGTTGATCGAACACTTCGGAACTATTCTGACAGACAATGGCGGAACGCTAATTGGTTCAGAATATTGGGGCCTGAAAACAATGGCTTACAAGATTAACAAAAACCGCAAAGGCCATTACGGTTTCCTAACAACAGACGCGCCAGCCGCCGCTGTTAAGGAAATGGAACGCCTGATGGGGTTGCACGAAGATGTGATGCGCGTCTTGACCATTAAGGTCGACGAGCACGAAGAAGGTCCAAGCGTTGTTATTCAGGCAAAATCTGCCAAAGAAGAACGTCGCCGCGACCGCGAATCTTAAGAAAGGACTACAACCATGGCTAACAAACCATTTTTCCGTCGTCGTAAGTCCTGCCCGTTCACGGGCGACAACGCGCCAAAAATCGACTATAAAGATACGAAATTGCTACAACGCTACATCTCTGAGCGCGGCAAGATTGTACCATCACGCATCACAGCAGTCTCTGCAAAGAAACAACGCGAATTGGCAAAAGCCATCAAACGCGCACGTTTCCTAGCACTTCTGCCGTACGCAGTTAAGTAAGGGAACAGACACATGGACGTTATCCTACTAGAACGGGTCGCTAAATTGGGCCAAATGGGCGATGTAGTTTCTGTAAAGCAAGGCTTTGCACGTAACTATCTATTGCCACAAGGCAAAGCATTGCGCGCATCTGAAGCGAACAAAGCAACCTTCGAAGCACAAAAAGTTCAGCTAGAGGCTCAAAACCTCGAAAGCAAAAAAGAAGCAGAAGCAGTTGCAACCAAATTGGGCGGCGAAGTCTTTATCGTTATCCGCTCTGCATCTGACGCTGGCGCATTGTACGGTTCAGTATCGAACCGCGACATTGCAGAAGGCGCAACTGAAGCTGGCTTTACTGTTGATCGTAAACAAGTTGTTTTGCAGGCCCCTATCAAAGAATTGGGCCTACACGAAGTAACTGTTGCATTGCACCCAGAAGTGGAATGCCAGATCAAAGTCAACGTTGCACGTTCAACAGAAGAAGCTGAATTGCAAGCGCAAGGCAAGACAATGCAAGAATTGGCCGCTGATGCAGAAGCAGAAGCAGAATTCGAATTGTCTGAATTGTTCGACGATATGGGCGCTGCAGCCGCTGAAGATTTGGCAGACGACGCCGAAGAAGATGCACCTGCCGAAGCAGCCGCAGATGATGAAGCCGGCGAAGACGACGCGGAAACCTAAAATCACCCTGCATCACAATCACTTGAAAGCCCGCATCATTGCGGGCTTTTTGCTTTTAAGTTCATTTGCGTAGGTTACGCTAAACCAAAGGCCTCCCGGCTAACGCGTTCTTTGAAAGGACTTAAGACATGAAAATGATACCGATCACAATCGCCACCAGTTTCGCCCTATTGGCTGGCCCAGCCTTCTCGGCTGGATCGGAAACACCGACTCCGCCAAAACCATCAGAAACAACGCTGAAATGCGATAAAGGCTTTGTCTGGGACAAAAAGAAAAAAGAATGTGTCGAGATCGAAGAAAGCAGTCTTTCGGATGATGCAATCTATGATAACGCGCGCGAATTGGCTTATGCGGCACAATACACAAATGCGTTGGACCTGCTGGACCGTGCTGAAAACCCGCGCGACGCACGTATCCTAACCTATAAAGGCTACGCACATCGCCGTGCAGGTCGCACGATGAAAGGCATGTCGTTTTACCGCCAAGCCCTGCGCGCTGATCCAAACTATGTTCTTGCCCGTTCTTATATGGGTCAGGCATTTATCCAACAGGGCAAATCAGCGGCCGCAAAACAGCAGCTAAAGAAAATCGCGGCGATCTCTGGCACCGATAACTGGCCTTATGAAGCGTTGGCCAAAGCTATCAAAGGCGACACGTCAACCGACTATTAATCGAACTTTTTCGCCCCGTTTGACAATCTGGTGGGCGGCTAAAGTCGATCTAGAAACAAAGGCCCGCCATTTTAGCGGGCCTTTTTTGCATCCATTTGGTGCCCAATTCCAGCGTTCAGCACGATGACTTGCATGCAAAACATCGCCTAACTCAACCTTGAGTTAAACATACTCAACCCAAAGAAACGAGTTTCAATTGGAATTGAAATTGGTTAGCGTCAAAGTATCTTGATTGACTTTAGCTATACCTTTTCTTCGCTAAAATCTTGATTTTATTATTTTAATTCGAATAAGGGGACTGATATGACTACCAAACTAGTGATAGGTTTAGACGGTGCCAGCTCTGGTGAGCGCGCACTCGACTATGCAAAACGACAAGCCAAGCTGATCGGAGACTGCGAGATTCTCGTCGTTTACATCGTTGAATGGTCGCCGTTTACATTTCAAACACCCGAAGAAAATGAAATGCGCCACAAACGGCGTTTAGAAGAAATCAAAACAGCGACCGACCGTGTTGTCGATCCTGCGGTAAAATCCTTGCAGGACGACGGATTTAAAGCATCTGGTGTGGTTCATCACGGCGATGTGGCCGAAAAATTAAACGCAATTGCTGTAGAACATGGCGCGGACCAAATCATTGTTGGCCGCTCGTCCGAAGGCGGCTTTGCAAAACGCATCTTCGGCAGCTCGACAGGTAACCTTGTTATGAACGCAAGCGTACCAGTCACAGTGATCGGATAAGGGGACATCATGAAAAACTTTAAAAACTTCGCCCTTACGGGGGCTATAACGGCACTCGCCTGCCCTACATGGGCGCAAGAGGCTGTCAGTTTCGACCAAAAGGTCAACGACGTGTTTGCTGCCTCGACGGGTTGGTTCGTTAACTTTATCTTTAGCCCGTTCCCTGGGACAAATTTCCCTTGGATCGTAATGTGGTTGGTGGTTGCTGCGACCGTTTTCACACTTTATTTTGCATTCGTTCAATTCCGGTTCTTTGGTCATGCCATTTCATTGGTCAAAGGCGACTATTCAGATCCTGACGACGCAGGCGAGGTTAGCCACTTTCAGGCGCTTGCCACAGCTCTATCTGGGACTGTGGGCCTTGGTAACATCGCGGGTGTGGCGGTGGCCGTTGGCATCGGGGGACCGGGTGCAACATTCTGGATGATTTTGGCTGGCCTTTTGGGCATGGCATCGAAATTCACCGAATGTACGCTGGGCGTTAAGTACCGCAACGAATATCCAGACGGCTCTGTCTCTGGGGGTCCGATGTACTATATCTCCAAGGGGTTCGACGAACTTGGCCTTCCGGGCGGTAAAATCTTGGCTATTATGTTCTCGGTCTTTTGTATCTTGGGTGCACTTGGTGGCGGTAACATGTTCCAAGCGAACCAAGCACACGCACAAATCGCGGGCATCGTTGGTGATTATCCAGGCTGGATCACAGGCATCATATTTGCGGCTGTCGTGTTCGCAGTCATCGTTGGTGGTATCAAATCCATCGCGCGCGTTACCGAAAAAGTTGTCCCAATCATGGGCATTCTTTACGTGACGGCGGCCTTGATAATCTTGCTGGTGAACTACGACAAAATCGGTTGGGCATTCGGTCAAATTTTCGCAGGTGCCTTCACGGGTCTCGGCGTTGCAGGCGGTATGGTCGGCGCATTGATCCAAGGGTTCAAACGTGCGGCGTTCTCGAACGAAGCGGGTGTTGGGTCTGCGGCGATTGCCCACTCTGCGGTTAGAACTAACGAGCCGATTACCGAAGGGTTCGTGTCACTGCTAGAACCGCTGATTGACACGGTTGTTATCTGTACGATGACAGCTTTGGTGATCACCATCTCTGGTCAGTTGTTGATCGATCCAGCAACAGGCAACTACATGCTGAACGAAGCTGGCAGTGCCATCGCCACAGTTGGCGGCACATCAGGTGTAGCACTAACGTCTGCGGCATTCGGATCTGGCATCAGTTGGTTCCACTATGTCTTGGCGATTGCCGTGATCTTGTTCGCCTTCTCTACCATGATCTCTTGGTCATATTACGGTTTGAAAGCGTGGACATACCTGTTCGGCGAAAGCGCGCGTTCAGAACTCACCTTCAAAATCATCTTCTGTATCTTCATCGTAATCGGTGCCGCGGCCAGCCTTGGCCCTGTTATCGACTTCTCTGATGCGGCGATCTTTGCGATGGCAGTTGTGAATATCTTTGCACTGTATTTCTTGATGAAGTTGGTGAAGAAAGAACTGCATTCTTATGCAGCCCGTCTAGAGTCAGGCGAGATCAAGAAGTTCAAACACTAAACCAATTGGGCGGGGCATCGTTGCCCCGCCTACCCTATTCACCGCGCATTTGTGTCACAGCGCAATTTAGTAAACATCCTTCGACCATAATACTTGGTCAGGTAAAATCTGCGTCTTCAATCATTTAAGATACGCCAGCCCAATCATCCGCTTACAGCACCAATTTTGGATATTAGCATGCAATGAATGGCAGCTATGAGCCCTTGTACGACATTCGATTTTGATGTCACTAAAGGCCGTTTCGAACCATATCGCTGCCCTTGACCCGACGGGGACTGAAAATGT
>CALDZS010000249.1 GCA_937944065.1 uncultured Amylibacter sp.
CATAGGTGCGCTTGCGCTTTCAACCTTTTTGGCGGCACCTGCGTTCGCAGATCGGGATCAATTGAAAATCGTTGGGTCATCGACCGTATTCCCATTTTCAACGACTGTTGCAGAGAGATTTGGGAAGAAAACAGATTTCAAGACTCCTGTAGTAGAGTCGACTGGATCAGGTGGCGGATTGAAACTATTCTGTGCGGGCGTTGGAGAGCAGCATCCAGACATCGCAAATGCATCGCGCCGCATAAAAGCATCAGAAGTTGAAAAATGCGCTGCGAATGGTATCGATGAAGTTGTCGAAGCCAAGATTGGCTATGATGGCATTGTGTTTTCTAATTCCAAAAAAGCAGATCAGCTAGATTTCACATTGGCGGATTTGTTCTTGGGTCTTGCCAAACAAGTTCCAACAAACGTTGAAGGCGAGTTACGGACAAACCCATACACAATGTGGAATCAGGTTAACCCGTCTTTACCTGCTCTAAAAATCGAAGTACTTGGCCCCCCGCCAACATCCGGGACGCGAGATGCGTTTCTCGAGCTTGCAATGGAAGGTGGTTGTGACAGTATTTATTGGATCAAGGCGCTAAAAAAAACCGACAAGAATGCACACAAGGCAATCTGTCATACTATACGTGAAGATGGCGCCTATGTTGAAGCGGGCGAAAATGACAACTTGATTGTGCAAAAGCTACAATCAAATCCCGCGGCATTTGGCATTTTTGGTTTCTCGTTCCTTGAACAGAATTCCGATAGCGTACAAGGATCGATGATCAATGGCGTAGAGCCAGAGTTTGAAGCAATCGCCGATGGTGATTACCCGATTTCACGATCATTATACTTCTACGTTAAGAAGGCGCATGTGGGCGTTATTCCGGGCATGGCAGAGTTCTTGGCTGAATTCACATCAGAAGATGCATGGGGCGAAGATGGGTATTTGGCTGACAAAGGTCTGATCCCGTTGACCGATGAAGAACGTGAGGAATGGGAAAAGAGCATACAAGGTTTGCAAAAGTTAGAGCTCTAGTCCGTTGAACCAAAATTTTGAAAGGGGGTCTTTGGCCCCTTTTCTATTTGCAAAGTCAATTTCATCAAACTGTTACACAACTGTAATTTGCTTGTCACAAAAGCAAACTACCTGTGTCGTAACCGACGAAATCAATCTGGTAAAATACGCCGAAGGATAAGACATGGCCAAGGCAACCAATTCTCAGACTGCGGAATTTAATATCGCATCTGGCAATAGATTCAATCTGTCTGAATTGATGATCAAAACTGTGATGATCGTTTGTTCCTTAGTTGCTGTGGCTGTGACCGTTGGGATTGTGTCGTCGTTGATTTATGAGGCGATTGAATTTTTTAGAAAAGTTCCAATCACAGAGTTCCTGTTCTCGACCGAATGGTCGCCGCAAACAGCATTGCGCTCGGATCAGGTCGCATCGGAAGGGAAGTTTGGGATTATCCCGTTGTTCACTGGGACCTTGTTGATTTCCGCCATTGCAATGATTGTTGCCACGCCCTTGGGTTTGGCATCAGCAGTTTTTTTGGCTGAATATGCATCCAAACGAACACGTGATTGGGTCAAGCCAATGCTGGAAATTCTGGCGGGTATTCCAACTGTTGTTTACGGTTTTTTTGCCGCCCTTACGGTCGCGCCCTTCATTCGCTGGACCGGTGGCAGCATGGGACTAGAGGTAGCATCCGAGAGTGCGTTGGCCGCGGGTCTGGTGATGGGAATTATGATTATTCCGCTGATCTCGTCTCTGTCGGACGATGTGATAAATGCGGTACCACAGGCGATGCGCGATGCATCTTTGGGCCTGGGTGCTACCCAAGCGGAAACGGTGCGCCGCGTGATCTTGCCAGCCGCAATCCCGGGGATCGCAGGGAGCCTGTTGCTGGCCGCGTCGCGCGCCATTGGCGAGACCATGATTGTTGTTATGGCGGCGGGCTTGGCCGCGAACCTTACTGCAAACCCACTGGATGCTGTGACCACAATTACTGCGCAGATTGTGGCGCTTTTAACCGGTGACCAAGAGTTTGATAGCGCTAAAACATTGTCTGCCTTTGCGCTTGGATTGATCCTGTTCATTTCGACTTTGACCTTGAACTATTTCAGCCTGCGCATCGTTAAAAAGTACAGGGAACAATATGACTAATCTTGATACGAGTTTCCTTAAGGGGCAAAAACACCTGCTGAAGCGTCACCGATCTGAACGCAACTTTCAGTGGATGGGGCGATTGGCGATCACAGCGTCATTGACGTTCTTGATCTTCATGGTCGTGTCGATTTTCTGGCAAGGTAAGAGCGCGCTTTATACGACCGAGGTTGCCTTGGAAGTTAACCTGTCTGCCGATAACGTGGATCCCGAAGATATTCGCAGCGCAAGTTTTGATCGCATTATCAAATCCGCGTTGCGCGACACTTTTCCAGAGGCGAAGAAGCGCAAGGAAAAGAAGAAGCTTTACGGCTTGGTGAGTTCCGAGGCCGGCTTCGAGCTGCGCGATCAGATTGAGCAGAAACCTGCGATACTGGGTGGATCTGTGACCATTTGGGTGAGTGCATCAGATGATGTTGATATTTTCAACAAAGGACAAATTGATCGTAATGTCGATCAGGCGGACCGTCGTTTGAATGATCAACAAATCGGTTGGATTGATCACCTGTCGCAATCAGATGCCATGCGCACTGTGTTTAACAGCAAGTTCTTTGTAAATGGCGATAGCCGTGAGCCTGAATTAGCGGGTATTTTGAGTGCTTTGGTTGGGTCAGCCATGTCCCTTTCGATTTGTTTCCTTCTGTCTTTCCCGATTGGGATCATGGCGGCGATTTATCTAGAAGAGTTTGCGCCAAAGAACCGTTGGTCCGATTTGATTGAGATAAACATTAACAATTTGGCGGCCGTGCCT